>CALZHV010000060.1 GCA_945787485.1 uncultured Lachnospiraceae bacterium | reverse complement strand
ATCGAAAATACGAGGTCAAATCAGCTTGAACCGGAATTTAGTTTTTCATTTGACCCACATCAATACACTCATACAGCATTTAAACCGCTGTTAAGACCCTGTTATGAAATCGCCTTTTTAGACTTACCGGAAAACCTTGCTTATCGGATAATCATAAGATGACACATCACAAGCATCGCTTAATGCACCATATTCAAATTCCAGTTTTGAAGAAGGAGCATTTATTATTATTTGTGCATCACCTTTCTTACCATCGTATGTCTGTACTAATCGGAGCTTTAGTTCCCCAAAGTATATACTGTCTTGTCCATTTAATACATTTACTTTAGAACTTTCATTTAATTTTTGGGCTAACCTGTCATATATCTCGATTTCTTCGGCGGAGCTTCCCTGTTTTATAAGATCGTCCTTGCTTATATCCGGAACATAAACATTATCTATTATTATATCTTCTTCCATTATAAGCTCATAAAATGCACCAATTTTATCAGGTGAATAGCTTGTAAATATCCATGTATCAATATGATAGTCATAGCTTTCAACCATATTCGATAAATCTTTTTTATTGTCAGTACAGCCACTATCGATTACTAACACCCTGTCGTGTATGTCTCTTATAGTGTAATAAGTTGGATTATCCATACCTGTTTGTCCATTTTCGGAAATCATCCATTTATCAGATGTATCTGTACTATCAATATCTGTCTGATAAATATCATAACCACTTACACACTTCATAAAGTGAAAACCATATTGCTCAAGCATCTGTTCGGGGATTGGCTTTTCACTGTTTTGAATAATAAACTCGCAGTTTGAAAAATCAGCATTCATCAAAATATAATTATAATCCGGATTATCCAAACCCATTTGCCTGAAAGTCTTTAACTCCTCCGGTTTGATTGCTGAAATATACTTCAAAAATCCATTTCTTCCATACAATTGCTTCACTTTGGCAGAATATTGTCTGACATAACAAAAAAGCGACTGTGGCATTATTGTTACAGGGTCATCGTCAACCTCAAGAATTGCTTCCGCAACATCTATTGCCTCTTGTGGTATTTTGTAATAATTCTCTCTCGGCTCATAAACGCCTTCCTTAGAGTATATGTTTGTCCCTGACATAATTATTACAGCAATCACGGATAAGGCTGTAATGATTTTTGTAATATTACTTTTTCTGGATGTAATTACATCTACCGCAGTTGCTGCAATCGCGGGCAAAACAGGTATCATCCACATCATGCGCCAGTAAACCGACCTGAGTAAAACAATCCAGATATATTTGTAAAACAAAGGATTATATACAACAAAGCACATAATCAGGGAAGGGTACACGATTTTAATTCTTTCGTCTTTCCCTTTACATGAAAGATATATAAGACTTATAACGAAAAGAATCATCATTGTACTCTTATCACAATATTCTATATAAAATTGATATATCTTTAATATTGTCTCTAACATCCTTGCTCCTCTTACTAAGCATCAGCCTAACAAGTAATAAATCACTCCATAAATAAGCGTCGGAATACAGGCTATTATCACGCCAACTATTTCCTTATATTTCTTTGTTACGATGCAATTATATAATCCAAATGTACCTATCATTATTCCGCTAAAAAATATACCTATACCGGAAAGCAAACAGGTTGCCAATGCTGTTACAAATATTACCGCATACATTCCATTTTGTTTTTGTTCTCTATATAGTCTCATCATAAAGCATAGCAATACAGGAATCATAACTGCAGCAACAATAGCTTTCCCCTGCCACAATCTTACTAACGTTACATATGACTGAGTATGTGTTGTGTCTGAAAAATATAAATTAATTATTGAAATAACCATGACAAAAAGCATGGAATGTGTTTTTCTATTTTGAAAAATCGAAGCTCCCAAAAGCCAATACGCCATATATGACATGATTAACAGCACAGGCGGTAAAATGGTATGTGCTACGATTGTAGGATGTATGGAAAATATTTTTGCTATAAGTGCCACATACAACATCCATGGCGATACAACATCCTTGCTAAGCTCTCTAACCCAGGTTTCATGTTCAATGCCCGTCGCAGGATTTGCAGTAAGCATTGTATCATTCTCATATGCTTCAACCGCATTAACCACAAATCTTGAATCATCATCATCAATAAACATGAAGCTTACATATCGCTGACATTGAAAGCCTGCAATCATAAGGGTAACCGTTAAAGCAATGCAAAATAATACTATATTCTTTTTGTTGTTCTCTTTGTCATTAACTGCTTTTGCTTTATCTGCTTTTACTTTATCTGCTTTTGCTTTATCTGCTTTTACTTTATCTGCTTTTGCTTTATCTGCTTTTGCTTTATCTGCTTTCACCATATCTGCTTTATCTTTATTTATGCTGATAAGCTTTTTTGCAATTACAACAATGGCTGCTGCAAGAACTAATCCTGTAACGGCAAGCCATACATAAACCGTTGTCATAAATGGTTTCTTCGCAAATATGAACGGAACACTTATAAGCTCATATATCGCCCACATAATAAATGTTCCCGAAAGATACCAAAATACAGCGGACGAAATATCAATGCTGCAATATTCTTTTGTAACAACTGAAAATGCCATACCCAAAATTAACGGTACAAGTATGAACATTAATATCATTTCAATAACTGTAAGAATTCCCACACTATTTCCTCACTATTTTCTGTTTAACCTTCTTTAATTTCTGCGATATCCTGTAGCCTCTGTCTGCTTTAAGCTCTGCTATATAATCCATAATCACGCGCTCTTCAAGTTTATTTTCTTTAACGCCAAGCGAATCATACTCGCCGCTTATTGCGCCGACATGATAAGCTATGCTTATTTCTCTTCCAGCATATTGTGCTACATCCATTTCATATGCCGGTTCAAAATTAATAAATAATACTCCCTCATTTCTGTCAATTCCATTGTGTGTGTAAGAAATATTATTTCCTTCATTATCAACAGCTTCAAACGCTGTGACAAAGCACATTGTATTTGCAGGCATAAATTTCATTTTCTTTGCATCCTGCGGAATAATACATACATATTGATAGTCGCAATACTCTTTTTCAACTGCATTTACAGGCCCGCTCTTTAATTCCTTATAACCGTCACCGCAATCCACAAAACACTTTACGTCATGGTCTTTTTCATATTTATTTGCAAGTCCGACAACATCAATATTGTCTCCATGTACATTTTCATATATTCCCGACGCTGTTATAACATCCCCTGACACATATGCCTGAAAGCTTTCTTCCATTTTTTCATAAGCAGGTATATTTACTTCATCTATTCCAAACTCACCAAACAATCTTTCTTTCAAAAATTCATGCTTTGGCGACATGAGAAAGTAACGAAGTATCCTGTATATTACAAATTTCTTTGGCATATCGAAACGGCACAGCCACTCATAATCATAGGATATCCATTGTTCATCCTCATAAAGGACATTAGCAAAAAGCGCATCTATATCTACATTTGAAACAGCGATATCTTCTATATCAGCTTCGCCAAACTGTTCCTTGAATTTGTCCGACAAAACAAAGCAGCCGTTTTCAATAAAAAGCTCATCAAAATAATCATGCATCAAAGCTATCGCTTTCTCAGTTTCCTGTCCTTCAATCAACCGGCTTAAATATTCATCAAAGCTTAAACCGCTTACATACGGAAGCTTCAAAACATCATCATCATTTTTTACCGGCACAAAAGAAAGCCTTCTTTTTTTATATGCATTGCACAGCACTTCAAAATTTTCGGTTATCTGCATGAGATGCTTTTTTGCACTTTCGGATACCGCTGACTTAACCACTATTTTATTGTTATTTTCTAAAAGCACAATCTTTGTAACGACCTGAAACTGCTTTGCCCGGTCATTCGAAGATTTTGCATATATTATTTTAGCCATCCCTAAGCCTTTCTCGTACACATAACCATATATGAATTTGCAAATGTTTTAAATTCTCCATCTCTTATGGCATTTTCAAATGCCGACACCTCATCGAAAAGCAGCATTGTACTTTCTCCGTAATTTGTTTTTCTTATATCAAGTTCACCTGTTTTAGGAAGCCATTCATCCGAATAAACAGCTGTTGTAAATGTGTAATCAGGATAAGGATAGTAATAGAAAATATCCATATCCTCAAACAATTCATTTATTTCCCTGACAGAATATGAACGCTTCATACATTTATCATTCCCAATTGTGAGGCCCTCAAAATACTTATTTATATTTTTCTGCCTTTGTCCGCTAAAATATTTCATTCCATACTTATTGTCAACGGCAAAATATATTTTCCCGCTGGGCTTTAACATTCTTTTTAGCTTCCGGATAATCTCACCTTTGTCATACCCTTTATCCTCGGGGAACATGGAAAAACCGCCTATCATTGTTATCACATCATAACACTCTTCCTTGTCCTCATTTAAGCTTAACCATACATAAGGGTCTTCCGCATAAATGTTTACGTTATCATTTGCCTTATTTACACATGAGCTCACAACACATTTTGAATAATCCGTTTCAACACTGTCAACCGCCTTTGTCTTTTTGGCTAATGCGTTAGTCACCACTCCGCATTCCGAGCCAAGCTCAAGCACAATCAAATCAAGACTTAAATCCATAGCTTCTACAATGTTGGTTTTAAGTCTTGATAAATATTTCATCATGTCAGGGTTTTTGCCGGCAAGAATTGCTTTTTCGTAATTATCCACACAGCCGCCTGAAACAGCATCCATTATTTCGTCAAAGCAAGCTATGCCGTCTTCTTTCTGACATGAATTACCTATATGCAATTTTACATTTTCGTTCTTTTGCTGCATATTAATTAACCTTTTTCTGCATTTTCGTTCTTTTGTTGCATATCAATTGATCTTTTCTGCACTTGCTTCTGAAAACATATCATAGAAGCCTACAGTGTTTTTATCTGATACAACTGTTATATTTATTACATCATACAATCTGTGATGAGCCTTAAATTCACCACCCGAATAACCGGTGCAGCTTATCGACAGGAGATATTCTCCACCTTGAAGATTCATCACCTGTTCAAATGAAGCAACGTAAACCTCGCCCTTTTTAGCCATGCCTATATTTACTTTTTCATACATTGTGTTGGTACCTGTAATAGCTGTACCCTGTATATTTTTAAAAGTGTACGTAAAAATAGGGCTGTCGATATCCTGTTCAAATCTTACCTTTGACTTTATTGTGAATTTCGTGCCTTTTTCTATGCTGTTTGTGACGACACCGTCTTCATCGACTACTGCAAAGTCAACTATCGTAGCAGTACCATCACCATATTCATCAACATCAGGATTTATCTTATAATTAGACTTCCATGTGTCATCATCCTGTTTTGACAAATTCTTTTCACCTTCTCCATCCTCATCATAGTGATTTAAAAGAATACGCTTGTACAGACCAACCATTTCCTTAGGTGAACCCTCATCAACCTTTTTTCCCTTATTTAATAGCACAACTCTGTCACAATACTTACTTATGGAGCTTAAATCATGGCTTACAAACAATATGGTTTTACCCTGCTGTTTGAACTCCTCGAATTTTTTGTAACATTTAGCCTGAAAAAACACATCACCTACAGACAATGCTTCATCGACGATAAGAATTTCCGGCTCGATATTAATTGCTACAGCAAATGCCAGTCTTACAAACATACCTGAAGAATATGTCTTGACCGGCTGATTTACAAAATCTCCAATATCGGCAAAGCTTAATATCGCATCAAGCTTCTTATCGATTTCTTCCTTTGAAAAGCCTATCATTGTTCCGTTTAGATATATATTCTCTATGCCTGTATACTCCATGTTAAAGCCAGCGCCAAGCTCTAACAATGCTGAAATACGTCCGTCAATTTTCACTTCTCCCTCAGTAGGATTAAGAACCCCTGTAATTATCTTAAGTATTGTAGACTTTCCAGCGCCATTTGTTCCTATTATACCTACACACTCACCTTTTTTTATATCAAAGCTCAGGTTATGTAATGCATAATGCTCCTTGTACTTTTTCTTTCTTGTAAGTCCAAGCGATTCCTTAAGTCTGTCAGAAGGCTTATCATAAAGCTTATATAATTTTGTAACGTCACAAACACTTATTGCCACATCATTCATTTGGTATATTCTTCTCCTACAAAACATCTGCGAAATGTACTCGCAATTTCTTAAATACTCTTACTCCGATAACATTGGCTAATATTGTAAACACCCAGAAATAAATAGTCCAGGCACCCTTTTCAAAAAACCATGTCTTTTGGAGCAGACAATCTCTGAAACCATCCACAATATAATAAACCGGATTAAGCTTGAATATTATGAGCAGCCAGCCCTCAAATTTCTGTGATGCATCCCACAATATAGGTGTAATCCACATTCCTATCTGAAGCGCAATCGACACAATCTGTCCCAAATCCCTGAAAAAACAGACAACGGCAGATGTAAAATATGATAATCCAAGCACAAGCAAAAATGAACAAAGCATGTAATATACAAGCTGTAATGAATATAAATCCGGTGTATAACCATATATCCAGCATAATACAAATACAAGACCGATAAAAAACAAATTTACAAATATGTTGGAAAGCACTTTAACTACCGGCAGAATGCTGATGTTAAATACAACCTTTTTAACAAGATAGTTGTATTCTATAAGTGCATTTGTTCCGCCGTTTAACGCATCCGAAAAATAAAACCATGGCACAAGACCTGACATGAGCCATAATACATAAGGATAATCGCACATATTATTAGCTCGCAGTCCAACCTGAAATACAAACCAGTAAACAAGCACTGTCACAACCGGCTGAACAAAAGCCCATAATTTACCAAGATACGAACCCGAAAACTTTGTTTTAAAATCATTTTTTGATAACGTCCATATTAATTTTCTGTTATTATACAGCTCCACAGGGAGCCACTTACTGTTATTCATAGATATCTCCATAGTAATGCATATTCTGTTTGATTATAACATGCTTAATATTCATAATCAAGACAGGCCTGCCTCGGTACTATTATTCCCAAAGCAGGCCTTTTCTTTACTTACATATTAATATTTTAATAATATAGCCATTTAATACTTTAATAATACATCCATATAATCATTTACGATACTGTAACCGTAATTTTTTGCCGTAGCCCAACCTTTTCCGTAAGGATTTTCATTAACTCCAAGCCATTCAACATATTCTGCACAGCCTCTTGTCACAAGATTAAATCTTGGGTCCACACATTTCTTTACAAGGTCGTCAGTACATGCATATGCTTTAAGATGTTGTACGTGAGCTCTTATACCTATCTTTACTGATGGAAAGCTTGCTCCACCGGAACCTCCGTCAGTAGCACCAAGTCCTGCAAAGTTAAACTGTTCAATCTTAACCTGACCACCAAATTTTAGGAAGCCGGTTTCCTTCATTGACTGAGCAAATGCAACCTCGGGACGTACTCCCTCAGCAACACATTCATTGTAATAGAGCTTGCAGAAATCCTCTATTGTCGGTGCATCAGAGCCTGAGGTTTTATAGTAAGAAGGATATGTAGCACGTGCATTGTAGTATTTAACCATCTTAGCAACCGTAGTCTCCGGAGAGCCCATTATCGATGTCTGAATAAGCTTGTCGGCAACTCTCTTTTCCTTATAACCGGTTTCCATATAGTGCTTATAGTAAAGTTCCCAATTATCTCCGAATTTATCATTCAAATCCTTGTAGTTTTGTCTGTAATATTTTACGTTGAAGCTCTTGCTTGAAACAAGACCCTTCTTCATACCTGACTGAACAAAATATTGTATTGCATACGCATCATCATTTTTAATTTTGCTTGTAAGCGTAGGGTTCGCTTCTATAAAGTCATTGAAATTGTAGACAAGACTGTAATCAACATCATTGTAATCTGTGATTATTCTATAGTAAGTTGTAAAACCTGTTGTGATTCTGTTCTCGGCTTTACCCTTTTCTATGTAATGCATGTAGTACAATTTCCAATTGAGATGGAACTTACGTCTAAGGTCCTTATATCTGTATCTATATGAAGTAACACTAAAGTTTTCTGATGCTCTGTGTCCGCTTGGCATACCCGTATTAATGAAATATCTGAGTACGGATACATCATCATCATTTCCATACATTTTTACGAGTTCAGGATGTTTTTTGATGTAGTAATTATAATCGTAAACCGGACTGTAATCTACACCATCCAATGTCGTTACAGGATTTTTAAGCTCTGTACAGCCTGTGCCCAGACGATTTTTATATCCTGTTCTTATATAGTGAAGATAATATTGCGGAAGATCTCTTTCATATTTAACTCTAAGATCCCAATACCTTAATCTGTATGATTTAACACTGAAATTTTCTGACGCTCTGTGTCCATTTTTCATACCGGTATTAACAAAGTATGTCAAAACCGAAAGGTCATCAAACTCACCATATTTCTCAATAACCTCAGGATGCTTCTTTATATAATAGTGATAATCGTAAACACGACTGTAATCTATACCATCCAATGTTGTTACAGGATTTCTAAGTTCTGTACAATTATTACCTATTCTGTTTGTATGTCCTACTCTTATATAGTGCCAATAATACTGTGGAAGGTCATTTTTGTATTTTAATCTCAAATCCTGATATCTGTTTCTGTATGCACTAAGCTGGAATGCTTCGTTACCTCTTTGTCCAATGGTAATACCATATGTAGCAAAATACTTTATTGCACCAACATCATCATTTGCGAATTTTTCTTTAACCTTACTGTATTTGTTTGTATAATAGTAAAAATCATAAACAAGTGAGTAATCGATACCTTCCCATGTAGTTAAAATATCCTTTAACTCTGTACAGCCTGTACCGTTTCTTCCCTCTTTTTTACCTATATTTATATAATGTAAATAGTATTTCGGAAGCTGATTTCTGTATTTAATTCTCAAATCCACATATTCGTTTCTATATGAATTTACGTTGAATGAAGCCTTTGCCTGTCTTCCTTCGCTCATACCAATCTTGACAAAGTGCTCTAATGCGCCGACTTTATCCTTTGCATATTTTTTTTTGACATCAGCATATTTATTTACATAATAATCGTAATTATAAACTGCACTGTAATTTATACCATCATATTCGATAGTCGGATCGCCAACCTTTAAATCGTAATATGCGATAATTGCCTCTGCATCTGCTTTTCCAAGCTTGGCAATAGATGCATCAGTTCTAAGATATGTTTCACAGTCACTTTGATTACTTACAAATGCATGTTCAACTATCATACCTGTTATGCCACGCACTTTAGTGGCATATATTAAAGTATAATAATCTGCGATTGAACCATCATCATATTTTTCACCGATTGTTGTATTTCTTGAATATGTTCCTCTGTTGTTTATTCCAAGCTTTGCAAGCATCTCAAGTATTTTCTTACCAAGTGCGTCTGCTTCGTTATGAACATCAATATTGTAGCTTGTATTTGGAATAATTACCTCTGCACCTGTTGATGTTGTAGATGTAGAAGCAGTTGAGTTAATATGCATACTGATAAGAACATCTGCATTTACACTCTGTGCATATTCGGCTCTTTCAGTAAGTGTTCTGCTTGTAGAATTGTCATATCTGGTCAAATACACTTTTACGCCGGAATATTTCTCGAGCTCTTCCTTACATGCAAGAGCAATTTTAAGATTTATATCTCGCTCAATGTATGTATATCCGTTCCAGGTTCTTGTCGCTCCCGAATCCGTACCACCATGACCCGGATCAAGACAAATAATTAATTTGCCGTCGTCAACCTTTTTATCTGCACTGTATTCTTCTATCTCATACTCTATTGGCGAAACATTTATTTTTGAAACCTCATTTACAGCCTGTGCAATCGCATCCGATGTAAGCGTATCATTAGAAGGATCTGTTACAATAACGCCCGGAACATCATCCGGATTTTCTGCATCTGTTGATTCTTCCGAAATCCACGCATATGGTTCAGCTTCAATAGCTGTATTTACACCAAAGAAAGCTGCAGTTCCTGCTTCCTTCATTGTAACCGAACACTCTTTTCCGTTTACAACCAAATCGATAGCCGTAACCTCATATATCCCTGCCACAGAAATATCATCAAAATCGAATTCAAACAGCATTGAGCTTCCTTCGATAACACATGCAGGAACTCTGTATTCTTCTTTCGTATATGTATTTGTGTAGTTAACATATGCATTTTCAATAACCGTATTTTCGTCACCAAAATCTGCCGCTACATACTGTGAACCCGGAACTTCAACATAATCACTGCCAAGTACCATATAATTAAGTAATGGTTTTTCAATCTCAGCATCCTCTTCCGTTGTCTCCTCAGTAGTTTCCTCGGTTGTTTCTTCGGTCGTTTCTTCCGTTATCTCCTCGGTAACTTCTTCGGTTGTTTCCTCGGTTGTCTCCTCGGTTATTTCTTCTGTTGTAGCTTCCGTTACTTCTTCCGTTGTTTCATAAGCAGTTGTAGCTTCTGTAACGTCTTCCGTGCTTTGGTCCGTTGTGGCCATCGCAGACACAGGATTTGCTGATAAAATCATTGTTGCACACATAATTCCAGCCAATAATCGTCTAAATCGTATCATAGCACATCTCCTTTTCTTTATTCTTGTGTCCCTAAATATGTGTAAAATTGTAACACATTCTTAACATTTGCTCAATAGAAAATAATAGAAAAAAAGCCAAAAAATACCGAATATTGTGCTTTTTGTCTATTAAAGCCCTAATTATAGTTTCGGCACATACATAAATTATCTTGATGATAAAAATGTATTTTTTGACTTTTTATTGTCTGTATAAAATTGTATTTTATTTTATTATGTGCTATAATTAATCCGTTGTGGAGACGTATCGAAGTGGTCATAACGGGGCTGACTCGAAATCAGTTAGGGCTTACGCCCCCGCGAGTTCGAATCTCGCCGTCTCCGCCAAGTTTTGTCGCGGGAACAACCGCGACAAAACCTCCGATTTTTTTCGTCCTCCCGGAGTGGGAGGACGTTTT
>CALZHV010000059.1 GCA_945787485.1 uncultured Lachnospiraceae bacterium | reverse complement strand
ATCATTTTAACAGCTTTGTTAAATGCATCAACACAAGGCTTGTTCGCGTTCGCAATATAAGGACATTCTATATTCTTTAAAAACCGTTTTACCCTTTGCTCATCGTTATCAGATAAAATAAATGTTTTAAATCCGATATTATGTACATAGTCAAATAATCGTTCCACCTTTTCCGTGGCATCATCTCCATGCGGAACAAGTGTCATATCAATATCAAAAATAAGTCCCCGGTAACCATTATTATATAATTTCTTGTAGTCTATCATATAGACATTAGGAACACACTCATATGGATAATATTTCTTTAACATAACCTCTCCTTTTAGCATAATACAACTAAATACAACAAAATATTATACCATACATAGTAATTGCAATCTAGATTTAAATTTAAATTATTATTCTGATTTTAATGATTTTAATGAAAATCTCAAAAAAAATGCAAATAAATTTTCATTATTCGATTTATTCCATTTATTCTAATTATCGGAAAACAAAACCTTGACATCACCGCTTGTAGTATTTATATTAAGCTTCTTCAGACTATTTTTTCTATCTGTATTATCTATGTTTTTGTTACCCGAGGTTGTATATATTTCTACTGAATACTTAGCACTAATATCATTAATATTAAGATAATATTCTCCGGATGTACTATATCCTTCGATTCCTTCCTCTACAGCAAGCTCATTTGCACATATATCACCGGAGGTTGTGTTGCACAGCATAAAGCCGACACTTATTTTATCCATATAATAATCTCCGGAAGTGGCATTAATTTCCAGATTATCCTTAACAATAACGTTATTTAGCTTAGCACCTCCTGATGTTGAGCATACAGATAACAAGCCATCTATGTCACAATTATCTATTGACACCGAGCCTGATGTAGATGTTATTTTTAAATTATCCGTAAATACGGCATTATCAATATTTACATTACCGGATGTAACATCAAAAATACATTCACCCAACGCTTCTATATCTTTAATATAAATACTTCCCGATGTGCATGCTATCGTATATTTTCCATACTCTTTTGGAACTTCCAAAATAAATTCCTGAATATCAATATTTTTATTTATGCTATTTTGTAACTTTTGAAAATCAGTAACTGAAAAAAATAACTTATTTACATTAATTCCTTCTTCTCTCTTTTTCTTAATTACCAGCTTGCCGTTATTATCTGTTACACTGTATATTTCATCCTCAGGTATATCATAATAAGTCAGCTTTATTGCTTCTCCATCACCGGGCACAATCTTGATATCTTCGGATTCTAAATTTGCAACTATCTTATTAACAGAAGCAGCATCTGTTACAAATGTTATTTTTTCATATTCTGCTTTGTCATTTTCAATTCCATTATTATCTTTTGTTCCTGATGCAAGAAACCCTATACCAACACCAATAAATATCAATCCTGTTAAAAATAGAGCTCCCGCAATAATCAGGGATTTTCCAACCAGCTTCATATTTACTCCTCCTTCTTATCTTCTCCAACAATACTTTTCTTTATTTGCTTAAAAATCAATGCTGTCCCCATCACTATTCCTTTTGATAAATATAAGCTTCCGATAAAAAACAATATACTTAGTGCCGCAAACACCAACGCCATTCCTAAATATATAACAGCCGATATTATCGAACCCTCGGTTATCATTACCGCCATGGCAAACAAAGATGCAATTGCTACCATAACAAATGAAAAATCAACAGCCCAAAAAGAAATATCTATTGACCATATTGTTGCATAAAATGAGATAATTAACGCTAAAACAGATACCGCAAGGCTTAACCATATTGGTGAACCAAGTACTATTAAAACAATAGCCCAAACCGGCATTTTCTTTCCCTTTGTTTTTTCCTTTGCCTTATATTTTACAAGAGTTGTAAGCGGCAATTCACATTTTATCTGCTCAGCAATTTCTTCGACATTTCCGAGTGAAGCAATTGCTTCCGCTTCTGTCATACCCTCCTCCATTCTGTCATTAATCATTTCTTCATAATACTCAACAGACTTACTTGTTTCCTCCGGAGGATACTCATTTATCAATGCTTTTAGCTTATCCAGAAATTCAACCTTAGTCATGCTCCTTCATCTCCTTCTCAATAAAATTATATATACTCATCATCGATTTCCACTCCTCTAAGAACTCTTTTATCTTATCCTTCCCCATAGGAGTTATATGATAATATTTTCTAAGCCTTCCGTTATGCTCTGCCGAATATACACTTACACTGCCTGCGGTTTCCAGTCTTCTTAAAATTGGATACAAGGTAGATTCCGAAATCTGAACATAAGGTTGCAAATCCTTGATGATTTTGTATCCGTATGAATCTTCTTTGAGCAGTGCGCTAAGAACACATATATCAAGCATACCTCTTTTTAATTGCACATCCACAGCCATCTCTCCTTTCATTTTCTTTATATGTATTATAATACTATGCAGAGAATTATACTTCTCTTTGCATAATACTATACATCGCATAGTATTATGTGTCAAGCAGTATTTTTTTATAGAATAAAACTAATATTTTCTTCATATGTGAATGTTCATATAGAAAAAAGAGCTTCATTTCTGAAGCTCTCATGCTTTTTCCCCTTATAATTAAACAATAAATTGAAATAATTTTAAATGAAGATCAAATAAGTTCTCTATTTTTTCTTTTGTTAATACCTCATCGCAATTTCCATATTCATGCACTTTTCCATCTTTCATCATAACAATAAAAGTGCAATAGCTTTTTGCAAGATTGATATCATGCATTACGGAAATAATTGTTTTATTTTTTTCCGTTCTCAATCGTTCCAACAAATCCATAAGCTCAAGCTGATATTTTATGTCAAGATTTGACACCGGCTCATCCAACACAATCCACGGAGTATCCTGGACTAATGTTCTTGCAATCATCACTCTTTGCAATTCTCCGCCTGACAATGTCGTCATGCTTCTGTCTTTTATTTTTATACAGCCTGTATATTCTAATGCTTCATTTATAATATCAACTTCCTCTTTCTTCAAAGCCTGAAAATAGTTTCTGTAAGGTTCCCGTCCCATGGACACAACATCATAAACATTAAAATCAATATCTCTGTAAAACGACTGGGGTAGGAAAGAAATTTTTTTTGCTATATTATTTTTATCTATTGATTGAATGTCGACGTTATCAAACAATATATTGCCTGATGAAGGTTTTTTCAATCCGACTATCTGTCTTACAAGAGATGATTTCCCCGCACCGTTTGGTCCAATTATTCCGTAAAACTGATTTTCTTCGAACTCAATATTAATATTATCTAATACCGAAGCTTTATTTTTATCAGGTGACCATGTAAGACCATTTATTTTTATCCTTTGCAGCATATTTTTTCCTCATTATTTTAATTTCTTTTTTTGCTTTAAAATTAAACCAATAAAAAACGGAGCACCACATACAGACGTTATTATTCCAACAGGAATCTCTGTAGGTGCAGCTATTGTTCTTGCTATTGTATCACATACAACCAGAAAAACAGAGCCACATAAAAATGAATACGGTAAAACCTTTCTATGGTCAGAACCGGTTATCATTTTTACACAATGGGGAATTATCAGACCGACAAAGCCTATTATTCCACTTACCGAAACAGTAGCTGCAACAGTAACCGAACATAAAACCATAAGCCTTTTTCTGATTTTGTCTGTGTCAAGGCCAAGGCAGCTTGCATCTTCCTCTCCCATCATAAGCAGGTTTAGCTTTCTTGAATGAATCATTATTATTACCATGCAAATAATAACGACAATTGCCACAAATGCATTCTTTAACCATGTTGCAGCGGATACACTTCCCATTACCCATAAATACACCTTTTCAATCTGATCATGGTTAAAAACCATCAAAATGCTAATTACCGCTGAAAGCATTGTACTTACGGCTGTTCCTATCAATAAAATATTTGCTATTGATTCCACGCCACACACCTTTGCCAATGCATAAACTACTAATACTGTTAACAATGCACCAACAAACGCAAAACAGCCGATAGCTCCTATACCAAGAACATTAAATGTAATACCTGTAAGCATTGCAATTGTTGCGCCAAGCGCAGCTCCTGATGAAACACCAAGAATATGCGGGTCAGCGAGCGGATTGGCAAACATAGCCTGAAAAACAGCTCCCACAACCGCTAATGCTCCGCCAACAAGAACTGCCAGACATATTCTCGGAAGTCTTATCTTCCAGATAATTATTTCATATGTATCATTTGACACAGCACCTATTTGCGTTGAACCTAAAGATACTGATACCAGAACAACCAGTATCAGTATCAGAATTAATGTAATTATATATCCTGTCTTACATTTTTTTATCATATATTAGTTAAAAGCCTCCGGATGGAAAATCTTCGCAAGCTCTGCTATTCCTTCTGCATTTCTGTAACCTTGTCTTTCAATTGTATTTACATCGACACTATACACTTTATCTTCCTTAACTGCCGTTAAGTCAGCATATTGCTCCATAGACATAAACTCAGTTTTGCAATATTCGCTTATTATTATAATATCAGGGTCTGCTGCTATAATTTCCTCAAGTGTAATACTCCATCCTGAAACATCTTTGGCAACATTATCACCACCTGCAAGAGTAATAATTCCATTTATATATGTATCTCCTCCTGCTGTGTAATCACCATATTCACCGTATCCTATTACATAATAAACTGTCGGTGTTTCAAGACCTTCAACCTTTGATGTCACTTCATCAATTGTATTTTTCATCTCTTCAATACATGAAGCAGCCTCAGCTGACTTATTAAGAATGCGTCCAACAGTTTCTATCATATTATATACCCCGTTAACGTCATCCTGTTCGGATAATACAACAACATTTATCCCTACCTCAGCTAACTTATTTCCTACTTCTTCATCAAAAAGAGAAGATGCAATAACAATATCAGGCTGTAATGCTACTATAGCTTCAATATTTGGCTCCATTATTGTACCGATAGATTGAATATCTAATGCCTCCGTTGGATAATCGCAATAATCACTTCTGCCAACTAATTTATCTTCAGCTCCAAGCTTATATATAAGTTCAGTTATATTTGGCGCAACAGATATAATCTTCTCGGGTTCCTGCTCCAATGTTACTGAATTTCCATTAGAATCAATTACTTCAAGCGGATAAACTGTTTCACCTGTTGTTGCCTCCGTAGCATCAACAACCTCTGAAGCTTCTGTATCTGTTTCTGTATCATCAAAAACGATAATTTCAGACGTTGTCTGTGTAGTTTCACTTTCTTTGCTTCCGCATGCAACCAATGTAATTGCCATAGCAAACATAATAGCTATGCTTAAAATAGCTTTAAAATTATTTTTCATTAAAATAAGACCTCCTAGTAATTTATTAAAATAATTAATTATAAATAATTTAAAAACACGATTGTTATTTTAACATAAAACATAAAAGTGTCAATTTTTCATATCTTATACCCTGTTATAACTTTTACTTATAGCAAAACTTATTTTAATTATACTGGGGCTTATTTAAAATGAAACGTTTTATGAATAATATAATGCTTACATAAAAAATCCGGTCAGCATATACTGACCGGAAAATAGTTATTATTCCTCTTTAACCGTCTTCTTTTTAATTTTCTTTAAAATCATATTCTTTCCAAATTCGAAGACTTCATCTTTTGAAAGAATAAGCTCTAACAAATAAACAACTATACCGACCAGAATCATTATCGCAAGATATACTGATCTCATAAATGTCGAATCACCTACAGGTAACAAAAGACCAATTCCCCATACGCTCAAGAACATTATTACAGCCATGAGCAAATATTTAAATACAGGCTTGATATTGTCCCAGAGATTAAGCTGTTTACGCACATTCCAGCATTGAACAAATGTAACAGCAATTTCTGCAAATACTGTTGCAATCGAAGCTCCGATTGCATTGAAAAATCTAATAAGTATCAGATTAAGTATAAAGTTTGTGACAGCTCCCGCAACAATTGACATTGTGTATGCAGTCTGTTGCTTTGTTGGCAAAAGATATTGTTTACCAATTACATTACTCATACCAATTATTATTAATATTGGCGAAATAACGATCATAAGAGGTACAACAGCATCATACCCTTCGCCAAAAAAGATAGGTACAAATCTTGATGCTACGGCACAAAGTCCAAATAATAACGGACAACTTAACATGAAAACAATTTTAAAAGAAAATGAAATCTTCTTTTTTATTCCTTCTGTGTCACCCTTTGTAAATGCAGCGGACATTGCAGGTAGCATAACTGTGCCAAGAGAAGTAACAATCATAAGAACAATCTTTATTATCTTCTGACCCTGTGTGTAATATCCAACCTGGTCCATTCCTGTTCCAAATACACCTATCATTGTCTTATCTAATACAAGATAAACTTCAGATGCTATCTGAGGAATAAATAATATCAAAATTGGTTTAATATGAGTACCTATTCCCCTGATTATTTCTTTAAATCCACAATCAAGCTTAACAAGATTCTTTTTTATATTAAACCACAGACTTATATTACCAAGCAAAATCGGAATTGTAAGGCAAAGCGTATACATCGGCACATCTTTTGCAGTTTTTACAAGTACAAACAATAAAACAATGCCTGCAAGCTTAATTATTGTATTTCTTATTACAATAAGCTTGAAGTTTTCCATCCCCATAAAAAACCATGAAATGTCAAATGCGGTTGCAAGAACTTCAAGAATCAATATTCTATATACGACCACATTTTCTCCGCTTCTGCAGAAAATAGCAGTAAAAATCAAAGAGCAGGCAAGGACTGTAATAAATCTGAAAATTACAATCTCCCAAAATATTTTTGAGCGTTTTTTCTCATCATCCTGAACATATGCTATTTCTCTTTGAGCATAAAGTGTTGTTCCGACAGCACCTGCAAGGACAAAATATGTTGCTATTGACTGTGCATAATTATATATACCTACACCATCTGCTCCAAGTACTCTCGATACATATGGAGTTGTAACAAGCGGTGCCAGTAATACCAATATCTGATATAGGGTATTATATATATAATTTTTAAAAACTTTATTATTGTTACCCATAACAAACACCTGTTACAACCTTTTTTGTTTTTGTGCTTTAAGTTTTGTATAGAATTTCAATAATGGAATCAGCTTCATACGAGCACATATAACTACAAACTGATGCTTGCGCTCAAGCATTTTAAGCTCTACATTCTTTAATGCCTTTTTATACGGATCTCTTGAAATTGTTTCCTTTAATTCCTGTTTAACTTCTTTTTCTGTTTTAGGATTTTTTTCATTGTAAAAATACTGTGAAAGCTGTAATGCAAGAAAACTACATACCCTGCCATAATGAGCTTTCCAGAAGCTTACATCCTTATTAGTTTCCCTAAGCCAATCCTCAGTTCTTTTAAATCCACGCTCAATTATATCAAGTGCCTGTGGCTTAAATGCATGTGTAAGCGAACCTGCAACTATTCTGTAATTGTAGGTTACCTCCTGAATGTAACAAACTGATTTTGCATGATCAAGCATATGAAGTGACCATAAGCCATCATCAAAACGTCCCTTAACATATGGATCAAAATAAACATCATTGTCCTTAATTACGGACATCCTTACAAGCTTTGACCATGGTGCTGCAAAACCGATTAATGTCTTATTTGTATAATAAGGACTATACTTGTGACAAAGAATAAATTTCTGAATGCTGTCTATTGTTTTTCTGTCTCTTGTAACGAAAGGCTGTGAGAAAAGCAATCCTCTTTTCGGCTGCTTTGGATTATGCACCAGAACATCAGACATTACACAATCAACGTCATTTTCTGTTGCAGCCTTATACATCTTTTCAAGGGCATCCTTTTCCAACCAGTCATCTGAATCAACAATATATGCCCATTTTCCTTCAGCTGCTCTTATACCTGTATTTCTTGCTTCCGAAACACCGGCATTTTCTTTGTGAATAACCTTTACTCTCGCATCTTTTTTTGCATATTCGTCACATATTTCACCGCATCTGTCAGGTGAACCATCATCAACAAGTATAAGCTCAAAATCCTCAAATGTCTGAACCAATATACTGTCAACACATTTATTTAAATATTTTTCTACGCCATATATCGGCATAATAAATGATACTTCTGCCATTTTCATATCTCCTTATTGTTTGTGAAAACCTATCGAATTTTATACCAAATCTACAGTGGCAATTCTTGGTTCAAAGCAACAGCATGGGCGTACACATACTACCCTTACTCCACTTGCACGCTGAGGTCCTACCTTCATAAATGTTGCAAGAACCGTAGTATCTCCGTGCAGACCTAATGGTCCGATATTTGCTTCATTTACTCTCTTTGTTATTTCCTGTTCCATATCACTTTGCCTGTCATAGGTTCCGTCAACAAGCGCCTGAAGCATCATGGAAGACGCCTCATAATGTGAACGGCCTACACCAACTGCCAAAGTACATGGCGTACATCCAAGCTGGGCTGTAGCTTCTATCGACCATTTTACTATCTCATCCAAAACGACCTGAGTATTGTGTTTATGAAATACTCTGTAGGTTTTTGCTCTTATTGCAGGTCCGCCTCCAAACATCAAAATATGCAGTCTTACCACATCCTCAGATGTCTGTCTAATCAATATAGGTGCTGCCTCAACTCCTGCCGAATCAGGATTAAGTCCACCCGACTGATCTATTCTCTCACTATCGTTTCCCATTATGCCCATCGGCCGACCCGGAAGCTTACGAAGTCCTTCCTTTACACCTGTCTTTATTGCCTCAAGCATGTTGCCGGTAACAGCAGCATTTGGTCCAACCTCCAAAACGAGGTGTGGTATACCTGAATCATCACACAAAGGACTTTGATTTTTTTGTGCAGCCTCAGCGTTCTCTAAAATCGTTTCAAGCACCCATTTTGCCTGCTCATTTGTTTCTTTATCAATAGCTTTTTTGTAAGCATCCTTCTTGTCCTGTTTAAATGTAGAGCCTGCTGCTACAAGAGTATTTTTTACAAGTTCAATAATATGTTCATTATCCATTAATAAATGCTCCTTCCGTGTGCAGCTGCAATAATTGCAGGATATCTGTCTACTTCTAATTGATAAAATGCTTCCATTCCAAGCTCAGGAAAAGCAACCAACTCCTGACTGCTTGTCTTATCACCAAGCAAAGCCGTAACGGGCGGGATAACCGCAAAAACCGCATTGTATTTGTCAAGTGCTTCTACAGTTTCAGGATGGATTGCACCTTTGCCAAGATGAAGCTTGATTCCTGCCTTAGATAACGGTTCCATACTTGATTCTATTTCAAGCTTATTACTTGAAGTAGGACCTACTCCTGCAATACTGTTTGCAGTATGAAATATTACACCACCCTGTAAGGAAACACCAAGTTCACTCTCTGTACCATCTTCTGTCATTTTTACTATTTTTGGCAAAACCGCATCTCTTCCACAAAAAATTCTGCCGCTTATATAAACCATATCACCAACCTTTAAATTGGCAATTACCTCTTCTGATATCGGAGTATTTATCTCTATCATTTTTATTCTTCCTTACATATTAAATAAATCCATATAACAGCCTTCATTTTTAATGACGCCATATGCTTTAGCTCTGTTCACTATTTTCTCAGCCCAACAACGATGCGGTCCAATTTCATTCATCTTATTTCCGCTTGCACTCTTTATTACGCCACCGCTTGTGTTTAATACCTGAAGTGCATCATTATACACCTCTTCAGTAACGGAAAGCATTCCGTTTACATACGGAATATGTGTAGGGTGAATAATGGTTTTTCCGATAAATCCATTTGCCCTGTCAAGCAGTAGCTCTCTTAAGAGACCATCAACAGCATCATTTATAAGCTTTTCTCTTTTGAATAATGATTCATTTATGCTATTCGGTATATCTTCAAATTTCATTTCCTTAGTTGCTCTAAAATATTCCCAAACAGGACCTGATATACTGTAATCATTATGTCGTGCAAATACGTTTAATACATCCTTGAGACAATCCCTTACCGGTAATATGTCATAAATTGTATAATTAATCCCTCTTCGCATTCCAAATACCGAAGACCAGTCTGTTCCGCCTACACGAACGTTAAGAACAAGCTTTTTATGTCTGTCCAATATTTCCTTAACCGCCATAAGTTCAGGTATACGTGTTTCAAGATAAGCCATCTCTTTACTTTCCAAAATAGGCATACCATAGATTATCTCTCCGAATTTCTCATTGATTTCTTCAAGATGCGCATAATATGCCTCACCGCATTCCTTATTAAACTTTGGAAAATTAAATGCAGTTATAAGGTGTATATGCTCCGGCTTAAGCATTGATGTAAAATGTTCAAACTGTTCCTGATTTCTAACTCTGAAAATTATCAACGGAATTTCATTGTAAGCAATTGTCCCTTTGTCCAATTGTTCGTTAAGCTTATCAAGAAGATTTATAACATTTCTTTCAGCCTCCGGAACAAGCTCTTCTTTACATGCATCTTCAAAACACATTACCATGGATGTAAGTCCCGGATATTTCTTGTCCAAAATAGGTTGCAGGAAATCTTTTGTTCCCGGCATATACATTGTTGCTCCCAAACAATATCTAAGCATTTCCTGATCTGTATATTTATCAAAATTCATTGGTTCAATAACAAACTTTGAACTTGGCTGATGTGCATGATGTCTCATATTTCATTACCCCATTCCTTTATTTTCGGTATTAATAAACCGAACGATTCATAGCATCATTTCCTGTTGAATCTATTATCTTAATTTTATTAACAACTTCTTTTTCTGTTTCATTGATTGTTTCAATATCATCTGCTTCAACAAGAAAAGCTGCAACTCTGTTACCGCTTCTCATATCGGAATCAATTTCAGTTCCCTTTTCTTTCATGACAAAAAATTCTTTAATTGTTCCGTCTTCCTTTAATTGTTCAAAACCTTCAACATGGTCAAAAGTACCTGCATTCATATATATAAGGTTTGTTGAATATATTTTGTTGTTTTCTTTTTTATTAAAAGAAATTTTTTTATTTACGTACG
This sequence comes from uncultured Lachnospiraceae bacterium, assembly GCA_945787485.1. Taxonomy (GTDB): domain Bacteria; phylum Bacillota; class Clostridia; order Lachnospirales; family Lachnospiraceae; genus Coprococcus_C. The sequence goes on along the minus strand of CALZHV010000059.1, from coordinate 64 downwards.
AATCGATTGCAGCGTCAAGAATGTCTACTCCGGTAATCAATTTAATCAAATATGTGCTAAGTCC
>CALZHV010000058.1 GCA_945787485.1 uncultured Lachnospiraceae bacterium | reverse complement strand
GAATTGTCTTTTCATCCCATATTCCCTGGAACTGAAGATTATGAATTGTCATAACAGACTTCATGTTTCTGTAGAATGGATTTCCTGCAAACAAGGTTTTAAGATATACAGGAACAAGTCCCGCCTGCCAATCATGGCAATGAAGTATATCCGGCTGGAAGCCTATACTTGGCAATATTGAAAGTGCTGCTTTACAGAAATAACAGAACTTTTCGATATCCCACTTTGCATCTCCATATATATTGAAACCATTGAAATAATATTCGTTATCAATAAAGTATACAGGTACTCCTTCGTACTCAAGATACATTACACCAACATATTGCTGTTTCCAACCGATATCCATATGAAAATGAGTTATATATCTCATTTTTTCCTTGAATTTTGCCGGAAGACACATATAATTTGGAATAATTACTCTGACGTCATATTCTTTCTTATCAAAAATTCTCGGAAGTGTTCCTACAACATCTGCAAGACCGCCCGTTTTTATAAATGGTACGCACTCTGACGCAATATAAGCTACCTTTTTCATAACCCTCTCCTTTTCACTGCATCAATTTTCTTTAGTTTCTTTATTCTAACACATCATATTTTATTATTCAATCGCAATACTCTCATTTTTTATTTATTCAACTGACAAAATCTTAACTCTGTTTATCCTGATATTTATCCTGATTATTATCTTGATAATTTACTCATTTTCTTTATTATATTTTTATCAACATAAGCTTCACCGTATCTGATATCCGAATACAAATCAGTAAGCTCGCAAACATCCACATCAAGTCTTTCGTTTAAATCATTTTGTATCTGTCGGCAGCTTGATTTGTCATTAATATTAACATCATTCTTGTATCTTATAATTTTATTTTTATAATATCTTCTTGCTTTTTCTTCTTTGGACAGCTTGTATTTTATTCTTTTTATAATATTGATTTTTTCTCTTTTTTGGTCATATAATACCACGGCTTTTTCTACAGTGTCAGTATCAAAACGACGTTTTTTCAACATTTGTTTTATAAACTTAACTGCCAGCTTATAGATTACAAATATGACACATGCAAACACTCCAAGCATCAATATTATTTCGAGCCCCTGCGCTGTTTTATTTACAATGTTGCCATATTCCATTTCAGACTCAATCCCGCCTACAGCCTGTGTGTATGTGCCGGTAGTAATCAAGCTTGCTATTATTTTATAGAACATTATTACAGCCAAAATAATCACTCTGGCTATTTCTTTTATAATACCCCCAATACTAAAAAAAGCATTTTCAAAATGAAAAATTTTTGCCATAAAGATGCATGCTATAACAATGCAGACTATAGTTGCAACAATACTGCTGTTTGTCATTATGACAGATTTAAGATGTTTCCCGGATACACCGTGTGTAGTATCAATATATTCTCTAAGTCCGTCAAGGTAATGTATTGCGAGATACAAAACAAGCAAAATGACGGGAATTATATACGTCATATTAATAAGCAAATCGTTTTTTATATAAACTCCAAACAGATAAAAAATAAAGCAAAATAAGATTGATGGCCATGGCGTCTCAGTCATTTTTCTTAAATATCCGTTTCTTCTTGCAAATATATATGAATCAATCATGCAATTTAATGTAAATATACAGATTAATATTTTTATACCCACTTCAAACGGCGAACAAAACACACCAACCGCCATTAATATATGTGTTATTATTATCAATATGTAATTAGGCATTTTCTCTCTTATGACGTAGGAAAGAACAGCTATAAACGCTATTGTCATGTATACTGACCACAATGGTTCACTCTTAAATGCAATTACACTGAAAAATGTATAAATAAGAGACGAAAACAATATTTCATACATACATCTTAGGGCTCTGCGCATAATTTCAATTGCCATTTTCATTCATACGCACCTCCCATCCATGTATATACGGTTTGTATATATCAAATTTCTGTATATCATAATACGGAACAACCGCATGCACGTCTAATCCATTAGAATACAAATAATCGAGTTTAAGCAGCAAATCTTCTTTGTAATATGGGGTAACAAAAAAATATGTTATATTTTTATCAGGATTTTTGACCTTTTTATTTACAAGCTCTATGTATGCTTCAATTCCGGTATTTTCCTTTATTCGTGCAAGATACTTGTATATTGTAAGTGCATGTTCTCCGGAAGCGCCGTACGTAACGCTGTCACATTTACCGCTTATGCAATCTGTGCCATTGCTTTCCACCATAACAGGTATTCCATGCTTTATAAAATATTCCGTTATTGCAGCTGTCATTTTAATAGCCGTCTCCCTGAGTGTTTCCGGCTTAAGCATGATATTTGTTTCAAGATTGAGTAAAATACACACCTTTGCCTCTGAAGTATGGTCATACATATTTACCATGAGATTTTCACTCTTTGCCGAAGCTTTCCAATTTATTTTTCTTATCGTATCTGTAACGTCATATTCACGTAATCCCCTAAATGTATAAGGGTCCTCCAGAAGGCTTCTTCTGTTAATCAGCTCGCCATGTATTTTGTTAAGCATAATATATAATTGTTCGGAATACAGTTTTTCAGGAAGTACATACATAAAAGAATTCTGTTTTAGAGAGCTGGCAATATTTCCTGTAAGAAAAAAGTCTCTGGTAATAATATTTACTTTGCCAATTTCATAGAAACCTCTTTTAGAAGCGATAAATTTAAGATGTCTTGTTATCCTTTCATTTCCCATAACAGAGAATGCATCATTCCTGTAGTAGCAGTCTGTTACGGTAGAATTTTTATGTTCAATAAAATCAAAGCTTCTGTCTGCCGAAAATTTCACATGCAAAACAGACAGCGGTAACAGCTTTGCATTATTAATAACCTCTGTAATGCCACCGGTTTCCCCTACCTCAATACACGCATCATCGAAGCTTATATCCACATCAAGATTTTTATTCCAAATCCTCTTGTACACCTCATGCTGCAATACATATACTATTATTACTATGATAATTGCTACAATAAGCTGCATTTAATTCTCCCAATCCTAAAGCCGTACATAACATATGACTATATTACTTCTCCCGATCCTAAAGCCGTAAACAACATATGACTATTTTACTTCTCCCAATCCTCAACAGGAACAGGACATGCGCCTATTATTTCTTCAACAATTTTTTTCGATGAGCCTGAATTCATCGCATTTACAACCTTGACTCTGTGCCCAAGCACATACGGAGCAACACTTTTTACATGGTCCGGCTCAACATATTTTTTCCCTTTTATCGCCGCATATGCCTGCGACATTTTTAGCAATGCAAGTGTAGCTCTTGTGCTTGCGCCCACCAAGAGCTTATTTGACTGCCTCGTTTCAAAAACTACGTCAACAATGTACTGTCTGACAACATCACTGACCATTATTTTTTTAATTTCTTCCTGCAGACAGACTATATCCTGTGTTGTGCACACAGGTTCAATATTATCGATAGGATTATCCAACACATATCTGTCAATTATCTCCAGCTCATCCTTCTTTGTAGTTTCACCCATATCAATTTTAATGATAAATCTGTCCAGCTGTGCCTCCGGCAAAGGATATGTACCGATTGTTTCCATCGGATTTTCCGTTGCTATACATATAAACGGTTTATTAAGCATCAACGTTTGTCCGTCAATGCTTACCTGTTTTTCCTCCATTGCCTCAAGCAGGCTTGACTGTGTACGCGGAGTCGCACGATTTATCTCGTCAGCAAGAAAAATATTAGTAAACACCGGGCCTTTTACAAGCTCAAAATCCGATGTCTTTTTGTTGTATATATTAAGACCCGTAATATCGGAAGGCATTAGGTCCGGAGTAAACTGTACTCTTTTAAATTCTCCAGAAATACTTTTTGATAACGACTTTGCAAGCATGGTTTTTCCGGTCCCAGGTTTGTCCTCAATAAGAATATGTCCACCGGCAAGAATACCTGCAAGAATAAATTCCACAATCTCCTGTCTGCCAATTATAACCTTTGAAACATTATCAATTATGTTTTTGCTAACATTTTGTATCTTTTCTATATCCATCTCTTCTCCTGGTTTTCATTTATCATCATAGTCCAAGTGCCAACCATATTCCCCCTAAAGCAATTAGATGAACGGGATAAAATGCATAAAAAATGTATTTGAGGTTGATTCCTCTTTTACCGTTGTACAATAGAATTGGTATCAAACCAAAAAAAGAAAATATTTCTGTACTTGAAACGGCGCACAGAGTCATACAAATGCCACAATTTTGAACAAGAATATATTCTCTTAGTATATATCCTACCACTATAGCCAAAACCCCATAATAACCATAATCCGTCTTAAATGTGTAAGCTAATATCATACAGAATGCAACTGCTAACATCTGCATCACAATTACGACATCTTTATCTTTGTCACTAAATATTTTTTCTATCTTTCTTATCATAATGACGGCTGCTATGCCTAACGCCAACGTAAAATAAACATTTTGATGCGAAAAATCTAATAGCATTCCCGACATAATCTGTTCTCTTGACAACTTGAACGCCAAATCAAAAGGTATTTCAGAAATAAAAGCAAATATTATCATTCTTCCCAGATACTTATATTCGTTCTTCGTGTGATTTATTCCCTCAATCACTAAAAATATAAAAATCGGGAATGCAAGTCTTCCTACACATCTGAATACAGTATAAATACTTTTCATCTGTTCATATGACAATACTGTAACATAATTATTGACGCATATCATTCTGTCAATAATTGAAGCTCCGATATGGTCGATAAGCATCGATGCCATGGCAATTATCTTTATTGTACTTCCGGACAATATTTTGTAATTTTTACTATTATTATTTATATTATTACTCATCCCAATTGTGGTAAACAGATTGAACATCATCATCCTCATCAAGTAAATCAAGGATTTTGTTCATCTTCTTTATATCTTCTTCTGTGGTAAGTTCAACATAGTTCTGTGGAATCATTGTTACTTCAGCTGATGCCATAGGAATATTTTCCTTTTCAAGAGTTTCACGAACAACAGTAAAGTCATCAGGGCTTGTTATTATTTCATAGCTGTCTTCTTCGTCTGCAAAATCTTCTGCGCCGGCATCAAGTGCTAACATCATAAGATCATCTGCATCCATATCACATTCTTCCTTATCGATAATAATCTGACCCTTTTCGTCGAACATATAAGAAACACAACCCGGTGTACCAACATTTCCGCCACCCTTTGTAAACGCATTTCTTACATTTGAAGCGGTTCTGTTTTTATTGTCTGTAAGTGCATCAACAATAATTGCTGTTCCGCTTGGTCCATATCCTTCATATGTAATTGTTACATAGTTTACTGAGCCAATATCTCCTGCCGCTTTCTTAATACCTCTTTCGATAGTATCGTTTGGCATATTATTTGCCTTTGCCTTGGCTATAACATCTCTAAGCTTGCTGTTGTTTGCAGGATCAGAACCACCTTCCTTGACAGCAACTGCAATTTCTCTACCGATAATTGTAAATATCTTTCCCTTTGCAGCGTCATTTTTTTCCTTTTTGTGTTTAATATTAGCAAATTTTGAATGTCCTGACATTTCTAATTACTCCTTATCTTGTTCATTTTCGTTTATTTTTGTAATCTTGACCTGCTTAATAAGCTTGTCTGTTATTTCTACAGTTGTAAATTTATACCCCTGATATATTATCTCAACGTTTTCATTTTCATCCGGAAATCTTCCAAGCTCATACAGCATGAATCCGTTTACCGTTTCAAAGTCTTCATCCGGAAACTCTATATCTTCAAATATTTCGCAAAGATTTTCAAGCTTTTCATCACCGTTAGCGATGTATTCTCCGTCAGCTAACTGTTTTATATTATCCGGAGCTTCTTCATCATGTTCATCAAAAATATTACCTACAATCTCTTCGATAATATCTTCCATTGTTACAATTCCTTCTGTCTGTCCATACTCATCCACAACTATTGCCATATGCGTCTTTTCCTTCTGCATCTTCTGCAACAGCTTGGATATTCCATAGGTAGGATGTACAAACAAAGGCTTTTCCATAATATTCAATATCGATTCTTTAGGATTGCTTAAATACATTTCAATAAGGTCCTTAATATGTACGATACCGAGAATACTGTCGATATCCTCTTCATATATCGGATATCTTGAGAAAATATTATCTACGGAAAACTTTATTGCTTTCTCAACGTTGTAAGTATTATCGACTGCAACAATTTTGTTTCTGCTAGTCATGATATCCTTGGCTTCTTTATCAGAAAACTCAAATATATTTGATATCATTTCAACTTCATTATCTTCTATTACGCCATTTTCATAGCCTTCTTCTACCATAGAAAGAATTTCTTCTTCTACTTTTTCTTCGTCCACCTTTTTTGAAAAAAACTTTTTTAAACTACTGGGACCGTTCTGGGACATATTTTACTCCTTTTCATTTTTTGTATTTTATATTTCAAGACTGATACGCAATGCTTCATTCACTCTTTTTAATATATCAGTATCGAGATGACATACCTTTTCTTTAAGTCTGCTTTTATCAATTGTACGCACCTGTTCTAATAGTATAACAGAATCCTTTGCTATATCGCAACACCTTGAATCAAGCTCAACATGAGTCGGCAACTTTGCCTTATGTAATTGCGAAGTAATAGCAGCTATTATAACTGTAGAACTATGTCTGTTTCCTGCTTCATTTTGTATTATTAAAACCGGCCTTACGCCTCCTTGTTCAGAGCCGATTACCGGTCGAAGGTCAGCATAAAAAATATCGCCTCGTCTAATTATCAAAATTATCACTCCCATTGTCTTTACTGTTCAAAGTATTTCCAACAATTCGGAAGTGTATTCAAATCTAAATAAGATAGTTTACGCAAATCGTATCTTTTCCGTTTTCGTTATATACTCGCGGAACTCTCCTTGCAACATTACATACAAGCTCGTAGTTAAAGCTTGCTGCAGGCTGTGCAACTTCCTCAACAGAAATGACAGCATCTCCCCTTTTTCCAAAAAGAATTACTTCATCTCTAAGCTGTGCCTCCGGGATATCAGTAACATCTATCATAATCTGGTCCATGCAAACTCTGCCGATAATAGGTGCATACCTACCATGGACAATCACTCTTCCGATATTTGATTGTGCTCGCGGATATCCGTCTGCATATCCGACTGTTACGGTTGCAACTTTTGTTTCTTTATCTGTAATGTAGGTCCAGCCATAACCTATTCCAACCCCTTCAGGTACTGTTTTTATATGTGCAATATGTGCCACAAGCTCCATAGCCGGCTTTATTTCAATACTCTTATCGACTTCATCTGACGGGTAAAGACCATACAATACAATTCCAAGTCTTACCATATCAAATTCGTCATCATCCATTTCCATGGTGCCTGCACTGTTATCAATATGCTTTAGAGCAAATTTAAAGCCCGACTTTTCATATTCATTAATAAAATATCTGAATTTATCTCTCTGACCTTTTGCCGCAGTTTTATCATATTCATCTGCCTTTGCATAATGAGTAAAAATCCCTTCAATTTCTACACCTTCAAGCGATTTTATTTTTTCTGCCTCCGCAATACCGTCTTCATTTACCTGAAAACCTATTCTTGACATTCCTGTATCAACTTTTATATGTACTTTTACCTTTTTGTTCTGCGACAGAGCCAGCTCAGACAGCTTTTTACATTCATCATAATTATAAACGGCCTGTGTTATATTATATGCAATAAGCTTATCAAAATCACAATAATCTGTATAACCAATTATGAGTATCGGCTTATCTATTCCCGCCTTTCTAAGCTCCACCGCTTCATCTATGGTAGCAACACCATAATAATCCGAAAGGTCGTCAATTTTTTTTGCAAGCTCACATGCGCCGTGTCCGTATGCATCTGCCTTAATTACAGACAACACCTTCATATCCTTTTTTACGCATGCTTTCATTTGCATAATATTAAATCTTACATTATCTACATTTATTCTTGCATAAATTCTATTGTATCCTACATTTTCAGATACCATAATAATCACCTTCTAACACTCTGGTAATACTCTTTACAATATCTCCGGCAATCATACTGTATCTTCCGTGTTGAATTGCCGCTTCCTGACCTGCCAAACCATGAATATAAACGCCAAGCTTTGCCGCCTCGAATATATTCATCTTCTGAGCACAAAGTCCGCCGATTACACCGGTAAGAACATCTCCAGAGCCACCTGTAGCCATACCATTATTGCCTGTCGAATTGATATAAGCCTGTGCATGTCCGTCTGACACAATCGTCCTCGAATCCTTTAATACGACTATTACGTTATGTTCTTTTGCGAACTTCTTAGCAACATCATATTTTGCTTCTTTAATGGCAGCTGTTTTTAGTCCGGTTAATCTTGACATTTCAACCAGATGAGGCGTAATAATAACATCCGCCTTTGTCTCATCCAGCCATTCCAAATGATTTGAAATAATATTAAGACCGTCCGCATCTATAATCAACTTTTTTTCATATTCGGACAGAATTTTATTTACAATGTATTCAGAATAAGCAAATGTTCCAAGTCCCGGACCTAAAATCACAACATCAGCCCACGCAATTGTATCTTTTATCGCTTTTCTGATGCTATCCTTGTCAAAAGGGTCAAAGGTTGAAAGCATTGCCTCAGGAAGTCTTGTCTGCAATATTTGTCTATTGTCTTCGACAGTGCATACCTTTACAAGACCACAACCAATTCTGTATGCAGATTCTGCGGAAAAAATCGATGCACCGGCAATATTTTTACAACCGCCGATAACTGCAACTCTGCCATAGCTTCCCTTATGGCTGTCGCTTTTTCTGTGGGGCAACAGTTTTTCTATATCCGATTCCTCATATCCGTAATGTCTCGGTTCTATAAAATCTACAGCTTTCTTAGGGAAACCTATATCTGCAACGGTAACTTTACCGCTATACTCGTTGCCAAGTCCCATAAGCATACCAAGTTTCATAAATCCAAATGTTATTGTTGCATCGGCACGAAACGCCGTTCCAAGAACAAATCCCGTTTCGGAATCAATTCCTGATGGAATATCTACGGCAAGCTTATATCCGTCCATTTCATTGAGCAGATTAATTGCATCTGCGTGTTTTCCGGAAATTGCCCTGTTTAAGCCAACTCCAAATATAGCATCCACTATGATGTCATACCCATAATTGACAATTTCATCGATAAATTTTATATTGATGTTCTTTGCAATTTTGTATTGAGAAATGAAAGCCTCACTCTTTTTTTCAAGGGCATCAATCCAATATACTTCAACATTGTAGCCCGCCTGATAAAGAAGTCTTGCAAGCGCAATTCCGTCACCGCCGTTATTTCCACTGTCAACAGCAACAAGAATATGGGCTGTCTTCAAAAATCCATTCTCAATAAACTTAAACACCTCTAGTGCAGCTCTTTCCATAAGAACCATTTGTGGAATGCCAATTTCCTCGATACTGTACTTATCGATTCTTGCCATTTCTTCTCCACCGACTATATATTTCATTTTTCTATCCCCTTTTTTTGGTGTGTAGTATTTCTTTCAAACTTTAATTATAATCCATGTAATTACGTTTTATCAACTAAAATAATAAAATAGTTTTTTTGTACGGATGCTTCCTAACGATAATAGATTTTTTTTGTACGGACGCTTCCTAACGATAATGGATTTTTTGTACGGACGCTTCCTAACGATAATGGATTTCAAACCGGGACCGCTTTCGCTTAGTTGCTAGCGCAGCGGTTCTAAATTCGTGCAAGGCACTCATTAAGAACCGGCGGTCGCAAATGTCCCTCTTGAAATCCATTATCGTTTTCGGAAGCTGGGTACTAAAAAATCTATTTGATAAGTAAAAATAATAACTATCACTATCGTTATAAGCAGGAAGCTGCGTACAGAAAATTTTCCATGTGTTATTTTGTTTATTGTTCTGATACATGGCATATACCTCGTCATCAGAATGGCAACAACAAGTCGAAGAGGATATTGACGAAGAAAAAAGGGAATACTTGATTTTAGCCACAGCATATGATATAGTGTGTTTAGCCAAGAAAAGAAATAAGTGCCAGAATGGACACAAAACGAAACCCCACGAGTTCGCACCTCGTGGGGTTTCTTCTCTTTTTACGGTTGAGCATCCGTTAGGCTAATTGTCGCTATTCGTCACCGTCTAGCCATTTGCAAATATAGTAGCCAACTACACTTGCCGTAACGGAGACCAAGAAAGAAATAAGTACTGCCAAAATGAACACCCCCTTTCTGTTGCCAGATTGGGTGCGACAACGAAGCAAGTATATCATAGATTGACAAAATTCTACAAGGTTTATGCCATAATAATAACTATCACTATCGTTATATGCAGGAAGCTGCGTACAGAAAAATCTACTGCAGTTTTTTGTTTGTATTTTGTATTATTATTTTTTTGTGTTATAATGTCGATAAATATGGCAGTTACGTATAGATATTTTTTGTCCGATAATAACAATTTTGTATGGATATTTTTGTCTGACAACAACAGTTTTGTATGGACATTTTATTTGTCTGCTAATGATAAACAAGGAGATTTACTATGTATGTTAATGGTTTAGGTCTTATAGACGATAATTATCTTACTTCTAAAATTAACAATAAAGCACAAGCTGTTCAAAGTACAAGTAATGTTTCAGCATTTGAAAAGCTTTTGCAGGCACAGACAACAAAATATGCTTCCAACAACAAGGAATATACACTTGAAGAAATATATGAGGAAGCAGCCGAGAAATACAACGTTCCAAAAAATCTTTTGGAGGCAATCGGATATGTTGAATCTCATTTCGATGTAAATGCAAAATCATCTGCCGGAGCAATGGGAATCATGCAGCTTATGCCTCAGACAGCTGCATCGCTTGGTGTAACAGATGCTTACGACCCATATCAAAACATTATGGGCGCGGCAAAGTTTTTGAGCAAGCTCCGTGATATGTATGACGGAGACCAAAATCTCATGCTTGCTGCATACAATGCCGGTTCAGGCAATGTTGCAAAATATAACGGTATACCACCATTTAAAAGTGTACAGCAATATATTGCCAAGGTTACAGATGCACTTAATGACGGAGTAAGCGTTTCTGATAACACTACATACCTCGTAAACGGAGCAAATGAATCTTCATCAGCTCAGTATATATATAACAGCTTATATGGGAACAGCAGGGATTTAGACAGTTTATTATCTTATTCTCAATACGAAACACTTATGAATTTTTATACAAATATGCTTGAAATAATATCATCTATCGGAGATACAGATGAAGATGAAGACAGTTTTTTATCAACTGACAACTCTTTAAATGATTTATATAATTTAAGCATTCAACAAAGATTAAAAAACCTATAGGATAACAATTATGATAATCACTACATTAATTTTATTAGCAGGTTTAAGCTTTTAGTTATCAAATGTGATATTTT
>CALZHV010000057.1 GCA_945787485.1 uncultured Lachnospiraceae bacterium | reverse complement strand
ACACTTAACAGATGTATTGATATCGCAAAAGGCGAATACATTGCTAGAATGGATGGCGATGATGTTTGTGACATAACGCGATTTGAAAAAGAATTGGACTTTCTTAAAAATAATCCGCAGTACGCCATTGTTAGTTCTTTAATGAATCTTTATGATAAATATGGTGTTTACAGAACAATAATGTATCGTGAAAAACCATTAAAAGAAAGCTTCATTAAAGGTTCTCAGTTTTGTCATGCGGGTTGTATGATGAGAACAGAGGCAATAAAGGCTGTTGGTGGATATAGTGAGTCTATGGATTATAAACGCGTTGAAGATTTTGACCTTTGGGTTAGAATGTATAAGAAAGGATATATAGGATATAACATTCAAGAAGCTTTGTATTCAATGCGTGATGATAGAAACGCCATTTCTAGGAGAACTCTTGAAAGTAGAAAGAACGAAGCGAGAGTTATCAAAAATGTTTATAAATGGTTTAATTTACCAAAAAAATATATTATTTATGTGATAACACCAATAATAAAATGGTTGGTGCCAAATAGCCTGTATAAATTGTTACATAAAAACGGAGTTAATAAATGATAGTATATTATGCTGTAATATTATCTGTATTGGTTTTTGGATCTTTAGCACAGTTTGTAAATTCCAAAGCTACAACCAATGAGGTTACATTGTCAGATGGAACAATTAAATATAAAAATCATTACGGAATCTTCTATCCAATATTATTTTTTATTTTCGTCTTTGTCGGTGGTTTTAGATATTATGTTGGAACTGATTTTGGAGGATATTACAAACTCTATAATTATACTTGGGCAGAAGTCGTGGAATCATTTAAGGCGTTAGATGAACCCGGACTGAAATTGGTTTCTTATTTAGCGAGGCAAATTTGGGATGACGGTGTATCAGTAATTCTTTTAGCTTGCTTAATTACTACAATTTTGGTATTCCATGGTATTAAAAAATTCGATAATAATGATATTACTATAATGTTGTTGATTTATGTTTTTATTGCCGGTTGGACTTTTTCGTTTAATGGTGTAAGACAAGCTATGGCTGCATCAATAATTTTTGCTTTTGCAAGAGTTAATAAAAATAATTGGATATTAAAGTATGTTTTAATATGCTGTATTGCATTTTTGTTTCATAAATCTGCTTTGATGATGTTACCAATTTTATTATTATCACATAGAAAACTCAATAAATCACAAGTGTTATTATTAGTTATCAGTGCCGTTTTAATACCATTGTTTTTTGATTTTGCTTTTGATTTTATGGGGGCCGATACAACAAATGAAGACGCATTGCAATATATTGATAGACAAATAAATCCAATTAGAGTAATTGTTGCTTTTGCTCCTGCTATATTATTAATATTTGTTGAAGATAAAAAAAGATTCTTTGAGGACAACGGCTTTGCACTAAACTTGATGTTATTTAATGCAATTTTAACTTTTACTACGATGAATAGTGCATATTTGAATAGATTTACTCATTATACAAGTATGTTTTTAATGATTTATTATCCAGCGACCTTAAAAGCGTTAAGCAAAAATATGCGCTTGATTGCAACATTTGCGGTAATACTCTTGTATTTCTTATACTTTAGATACGAGTTAACAAATGGCGTTGATGAAGTTGTATGGCAATGGAGTTTTAGTCATTTTGGCGAATACTAATAATGATTTGGAGATTGTATGAATAAGTTAATAAGTGTAATTATTCCGGTATACAACCCCGGAAAACATTTAGTTAAATGCCTGGAAAGTATTATAAATCAAACACATAAAAACCTTGAAATTATATTGATTGACGATGGTTCGTCGGATGGAAGCAGCATCTTGTGTGATGAATATGAAAAAAAAGATTCGCGAATAATTTGTGTTCATCAGCAAAATTCCGGAGTTTCTAAAGCAAGGAACAGAGGTCTGGAAATTGCTACGGGAGATTATTTGCATTTTCCGGATAGTGACGATTATATAGAACCGGATACCTATGAGTATCTGCTTAATATTATTGATGAATATCAATGCGATGCAGTTGCGTTTGAACATTTTGTCACATACCCTGATAAAGAAATTATTCATAAGAGAAATGATAATTGTTATGGCTTGTTTGATTCTGTTAATACACAGAAGCAATTGGTAACAGGTTGTCAGTTTTGTTGTAACAAATTATATAAAAAAGAACTTGTTGAAGGTATTCGTTTTAGAGACGATATACTTCGTGGTGAAGATACTTTGTTTGCTGCACAGGTACTTAAAAATGCCGATTCTGTTTGGTTTGATAAAAGACCGCTTTATCATTATGTTCAGTCTGAAGAAAGTGCGTGCAGAGGTGTATTTAGACCGAGTCAGTTCACAGTTCTTATGCTTTATGATGCATACAGGAAGATTTATAATGAACAGTATAAATGTGTTTGGCCTTACTTTTTGCTATATATGCAGGATGTTCTTATTTCTTTGTATTACGATATTTGGTCTGACGTGAATTCAAAAAAGTACAGAAAAGAAAAAAAAGAATTTTATAATGCTATTTGTAAGTATTACAGCGAAATAAAACAGGCAGGAATAATCTCAAAAAAACAAGAATTAAAATTTATTTTATTTAAAATGTCACCCCAAATGTTCTGTAAAATTCATAAATTAATTCATAATTTATAAGGAGATTTGTGATATGATAAGCTATAAATATCAAAATTATTTTTTTGATTTTTTTGGAACGATTATGTTCAGATATTGTAGTCCTGACGATGTTAAAAGAATATGGAGCAATATTGTATCTCGAAAAATACTTTTTGAAATTGATGCTAGTGATTTGTACAATATTAGAATTTCTTGTGAGAAAGCTTGTTTAAATAAAATAGGAGAGTATCAATACAAAGTCCTTATAAGTCGTATATATTCATATTTAAAATGCAGTTATGATATAAATTATGAATTTCAAGAGTTTTATGATATTTGTTTGTCTATTGAACTTGATACTGAATTTAAAAATCAAATACCAAATAATGAAATGGTTGATATAGTTAGAAATCTAAAAAAACAAGGGAAAAGAGTTTATATTGTATCCGATTTTTATTTAGGAAAATGCTATATTCATGAATTTTTAAAAGATAAAAATATTGATGATTTGTTTGATGATATATTTGTATCTTGCGAGTGTGACGCAAATAAAGCCACTATGGGTCTGTATGATTTTGTAATAAATCAAACGGAGATTGAAAACAAAAACACGGTTTTAATGATAGGCGATAATTACAGATCAGATTATATAAATGCAAAAAGAAGTGGAATTGCTTCATACTACCTTGGCGAGAACAAAAGATATGGAAAACAAATTAAAATTGATTCGTTAGATTGCAGTCAAATTACAGATCCCATATATTCAGATTATGCATACTTTTTATTCCTTTTTAATGAAAGATTGTATATGAATCTTATGAAAAACAATTTTAAGGATGTATATTTCTTATCAAGGGAAGGAGAATTTTTAAAAAAGCTTTTTGATAATTATTGTCAATTAATAAATGAAAAATATGATATGCCGATAATTAATTCGCATTATTTGTATGTATCAAGGCAGGCAACATATTGTCCGACTTTGAATGTTGATATTAATAAGGAAACATTTGATAAATTATTTTCGGAGTATCCTGATTTAAGTTTAGATACTTTTTGCTCTAATATTGGTTTTGATGAAAAGGATATTGAATTGTTGAAGAGTAAACTGGACCTTGATTTTAGAAAATCCATAAAAAGTTTAAGGCAATCAAAAGAATTTAATTCACTAGTTCAAAACGGGTTGTTTGAAAAAATGTATCGCAATACTGTGACTTTACAAAAAAGATTGTTTAAAGATTATTTAAATCAAAATGGTATTATTGACGATTGTATAATCGCAGTTGTTGATGTTGGCTGGAAAGGATCAATTCAAGATAACATATTTAATGTATTTGAGAATTTGAGTATTTATGGTTATTATTGTGGATTAAAAAACCAAGCTATTGTTTCAGAAAATAATAAAAAATTTGGTCTGATGTTCTCTGAAATTCCTTTTAAAACAAATGATTATGATTTATGGTCTTTTGACAGTAATTTTTTAGAACGATTATTATCAGCATCTCATCCTTCAACTAAAAAATACATATGTGAGTTGGATGAAGTATGTCCTGTATTTAATAAATTTGGTTCGGAAAAAAATAATTACGAAATGGTAAAAGATATTCAAGAATCATTGTTAAAAAAACACTCTTGTATAGTTGATAAAGTTTTTGGTTCACCTTTTTTCAACAAGGAAATATATTGTTTTTTGAAAACCAAACATATAAACAATTGTTCAAAAATAAATGCAAATCATATTAAATTGCAATACAATTTGTTAAATGGACAAATGGAGAATTTTGGATATCAAACAACGGCAAACGAGCATATTGCTTCTGTTCTATCATTTAATACTATTATTCAAAAATTGAAAAAAAATATTAAATTACTAAATGATGACTTAAAGATTGCACATATTGTTTGCTTAAAAGGAAATTGTTTCGTTCCGGTGTTATTTTATAAAAATGCGATGAGAAAAATAAAAAAGAGGATAAATCGTAACTAATATTTGAAATTGATCCATTATTAATTTCAAAGGTTTATATTGTGAGATATGTTGTAACAGTATTGTGTTTGATATTATGTTTGACAAAAAACATTTGATACGGTTAATGTATATGCGTTTAATTAAAAGTTGATAGTGGTGAACATATGAAAACAGGGATTGTAACTTTGTTTGGTGAAAACTACGGTAATAAACTGCAGAATTATGCTGTTCAATATTTGCTTGAAAATAAAGGTTTTGATGTTGAAACCGTAGTTGTAAATACAAAGGGCAGAGGTATAGCTAAGCCAAAAAACACTAAAACAGAGTTAGCAAAATTCTCACCATTTTATATGGTTGATGTTTTGCGTTCGAGATTTAAAACTAAATATTTGTATAAGAATTCAAGAGACGGCATTTTATCTTCTGTTAAATTTGCAAAAAAATCAGATTGCAAATTTATGCTTGCTGCTAAAAGCGAATCATTTGATGAATTTACAAAAAAGAATTTGCATATTTCTAAAAACGAATTGAACTTTGAAAATGAAAACGATGCTGTTTGGGATAGTTATGACTATTTTATTGCCGGTTCTGATCAAGTTTGGAATCCCACATATCCAAGTACCTCTCGATTGTATTTTTTGTCATTTGCACCAAAGAACAAGCGTATTGCATTGGCACCAAGTATAGGGCTTTCTGAGCTTCCTGAATATGTCAAACCTTTGTATACTGAATGGCTCAATGGCTTTGAAGCCTTGTCTGTTCGTGAAGAAAAAGGTGTTGCGATTATCAAAGAGCTTACAGGTCGTGATGTTCCTGTTCTCGCAGATCCAACTCTTTGTGTTCCAAAGGACGAGTGGATAAGAATAGAAGAAATGCCTAATTTTGATTGTTCTGTACCTTATGTGTTTACATATTTTTTAGGTAATGAAACAAATAAATACAGAAGGTTCATTGACAAATATGCAAAAGAAAATAACTGTAAAGTAATAAACATTTTTGATTTGCGTGAACCTGAACATTATGTTGTTAATCCATCACACTTTATTTATTTGATTCATAATGCCAAAATGGTATTTACCGATTCATTTCATGGTAGCGTATTTTCTTTGATTATGCATACACCATTTGTTGTGTTTGATAGAATTGAAAATGGTGGACAAGGTATGAGTTCAAGAATTGATACTTTGCTCAAAACATTTTCTATGGAAAACAGACACTTTAACAAAATTGAAAAGGACATTGACAATATTGATTTTTCAAATGTTGATGATGTAATAAAAACTCTTCAACAAAAAACAGACAATTTCTTAAAAAAATCATTCGATCAATTACCTAAAATCAAGGAAGACAACAAAGTTTCTGGTTTTGTTGATTTTCTGGATGAAAAATCAGATTGCTGTGGATGTCATGCTTGTTATAACGCTTGTCCTAAGAATTGTATTACAATGGATATTGATAATGAAGGCTTTTGGTATCCAAATATTAATACTGAAGAATGTATTCATTGCAATATGTGTCAAAAGGTATGTCCGACAGTTAATAAAAGCATAATTGAAAACGAACCAACTTCATATATCGGATATAACAACAATCAAGATGTAAGAAGAAATAGTTCATCCGGCGGTATGTTCACTCCTATTACAGAAAGCGTTATTGCAAACGGCGGAGTTGTGTTTGGTGCAGCTTTTAATGATGTTTTTGAAATTGAACATATTAAAGTTGAAACTATCGAAGAATTAAGTAAACTTCGTGGTTCAAAGTATGTTCAAAGCAAAATAGGAGATACATATAAGCAAACTAAAGACCTGATAACAGCAGGAAAGAAAGTTTTGTTTACAGGAACTCCTTGTCAAATTGAAGGCTTGTATTCATATCTTGGTAAGGATATAAATGATAATCTGTTTACCCAAGATATTATTTGTCACGGTGTTCCTTCACCAAATGTTTGGAACGAGTATCTAAAATATAGAGCAAACGGTGCAGATATCAAGGATGTTTCGTTTAGAGATAAGAAATATGGTTGGCACTATTTCTCGATGAAAATTGATACCGATAAGAAAAAATATACAAAGCGACTTGATGAGGATCTGTTCATTAAGTTATTCCTTGATAACACAATATTGCGTCCATCCTGTTATGCTTGTAAATATAAGAAAGAAGTTAGAATTTCTGATTTTACCTTAGCGGATTGTTGGCGACCGAATACTGTTAAATCACAATTAAAGGATGATGATAAAGGTTTGTCAATGATTTTTGTGAATACAGAAAAAGGTAAAAAATTATTTGAGGAAATCAAGGATAAATATGTTGTTCAAGAAATAGATTATGATTTGGCAATTAAAAGCCAATCTGCAGCTACTTCTTCAGTAAAACCCAATATTCATCGACCGGATTTCTTCGTTGAGTTCAATAATAATGACTTTGCATATATTGATAAAAATTGGTATGGAAATGACATTATTACGAACATAAAAAAATCTATAATTTATATAAAAACAAAATTTAATTTCATAACCAAAAGGTAATAGAAATGAGTAATCCAAAGGTAAGTTTGTTAGTTCCTTGTTATAATATTGCTAATGTATGTGAGAAGTTTTTTGAATCGTTATTGAATCAAACCTATGACAATTTAGAAATAGTTTTAATAAATGACGGCTCTAATGATAATACAGAAGATGTGCTTTTCGAAAACAAGGAAAAATTAGAACAAAGAGGATATGAGGTAAAATACATATATCAAGAAAACAAAGGTCTCGGAGGAGCTATAAATACAGGCTTAAAGGCTTTTACAGGGGAATTCTTGTGTTGGGCAGATCCGGATGATTTTTTTGAAAGCAATTCATTTGAACTTCGTGTAAAATATATGATTGAGCATCCTGATTGTGCTATTGTTTCAAGCGATGCTTATAATATAAAAAATAATGAAAAAAGATTGATGAGCTTATCTTTTCCTCGTAATAATGAAAAAAGACAATTTGAATTGCTGATAAAAAAAGAGTCAATGTTTTGCTCCGGTTGCCATATGATTCGTGTATCTGATTTTGATAAAGTTAATCCTGACAGAGATATTTTTGAATATCGTCGTGGACAAAATTGGCAATTGTTGTTACCGATGTACTATACTTATGAAAGGCATTTTTTGAATGTTCCTTTGTACAATTATGTTGTGTATGAGAATAGTATGTCTCACATTGAGGAAACATATGAAGAAAAGATTCAAAGAAATAACGAGCATAAAAATGTTATCATGGAAACATTGAATCGTATGGTGATTCCAAAGAGTGAAAAAGAATCATTTTTTTTTGATATTGAGGGTTTTTACAACAAAATAAATATGGTATATGCTTATTCGGTAGGAAATAAAGCGGATTACAAAAAGTATTTCAATATTTGCAAAAAACATAATTATGTATCGTATAAAGATTACATAAAAGAATTCATAGTGATATTTAGGAGAAGAAATTGAGTTCAAATAACATATCAAGAAAGTCAATGGTGTTTAAAAACATAATCTGGGGATATGGGAATACCATTTTTATTACAATATTGAAATTTGCATCAAGGTGGGCTTTTATTCATACTATTGGAGTAACCTATCTTGGAATAAATGGATTATATACTAACATTTTAAGTGTTCTTTCGTTGACCGAACTTGGTATATCTTCGGCAATGAATTATAGTTTATATGAACCCGTTGCAGAAAATGACATTGAAAAAATTAAGTCAATAATGAAGGTGTATAAAAATGCGTATAGGATTATTGCCTTGGTCGTTTCTGTTATTGGTATAATATTGATTCCTTTTTTGCATTATTTTATAAAAGATGCAAAAGGACTAAATAATAGTGAACTGATTTTTTATTATGTGTTGTTTTTGTTCAATACAGTATCCTCTTATTTCGTTTCGTATAAATATAGTTTGAACAATGCAGAACAAAAAGGATATATAACAAATAACATTCATACTATTACTACAATTATCGCAACGGCATTGCAGATGGTTGTTTTATTTGTCTTTAAATCATTCACTGCTTATTTAATTGTTCAAATAGTAATTCAGTTAATTGGTCAAATTGTAGCATCAAATTACCTTAATAAACTTTATCCATACTTAAAAGATAAAAATGTTGAAAAACTTGACAAAGAGACAATAAAGCGTCTATTTGTAAATATAAAATCGTTGATGGTACATAAACTTGGACAGGTTGCTGTAAATCAAACAGATAATATTATTATTTCGACATTTATTAGTGTAAAAAGCGTAGGGATGATTTCAAATTATACAATAGTAACAAGCACAGTGGATACATTTTTGTCAATAGTATTTAATAATATTGTTGGTAGTTTAGGAAATTTGTGTGCAACAACTGATAAAGAGTATCAGTATAAAATCTATAAGATTTATGATTTTGTTGATTTTTGGATGTATGGATTTTGTGCAATAGCGTATGCTTCTTTAATTCAGCCATTTACTGCACTTATGTGGGGAAAAGAATTTCTAGTTGATTTCAAAGTGGTTATTTTAATTATATTGAACACATATATTGTTGGTCAAAGAATTCCACTCAATAATATGAAGGCCGCTGGTGGATTTTTCAAGCAGGATAGATATTTGCCTATGATACAAGCTGTATTAAACTTAGGATTATCAATTTTGTTAGCTAAACAAGTTGGACTTATAGGTGTTTATATTGGAACCATAGTGTCTGGTATTGTTCCAACTTTTATTAGACCTCTATTAGTATATAAGCCTTTATTTGATAGAAATTCAGGCGAATTTTATTTAACATTTATTAAGCATTTGTTTGTTGTAGTAACAATAGGTGCTATAAATTACTATATTACAAATCTTGTAATGTCCAAACTGAATTGGTTAACATTTTTATTATCGGTTATTATTACAATAATAATACCAAATATATTTATATTTCTTTTGTATTTTAAAACAGATGAATTTAAATATGTACAAAATATGATGATGAAAATATTCAAAAATAGTTTAATGAGTAAATCCGAAAGGGAGATAATAGAATGAAAGGTATTATTCTTGCAGGTGGTAGTGGAACAAGGCTCTACCCATTGACAATGGTAGCATCTAAGCAATTATTGCCGATTTATGACAAGCCAATGATTTATTATCCATTAAGCACACTTATGCTTGCCGGTATTAATGATATCCTTATTATTTCAACTCCAACTGATTTACCAAACTTTAAAAGACTTTTAGGTGACGGCAGTCAGTATGGAATAAAGCTGTCTTATAAGGTTCAGCCATCTCCTGACGGACTTGCTCAAGCATTTACACTTGGTGAAGAATTTATTGGTAATGATTGTTGTGCAATGGTGCTTGGCGATAACATTTTCTATGGTGCAGGTTTCGGAAAGTTTCTTGCAGAAGCAAAGAAAAATGCAGAAGAGAATCACAGAGCAACTGTTTTTGGCTATCATGTTGATGATCCTGAAAGGTTCGGTATTGTTGAATTTGATAAAACAGGCAAGGTTCTTTCTGTCGAAGAAAAGTCAGAAAATCCAAAATCCAATTGGGCAATTACAGGTCTATATTTCTATGATAATCGTTGTGTAGAATATGCTAAAAAGCAAAAGCCATCTGCCCGTGGAGAATTAGAAATTACAGATTTAAATAGAGTTTTTCTTGAAAATGGTGAACTTGATGTAAAACTTCTCGGCAGGGGATTTGCTTGGCTCGATACAGGAACAATGGACAGCCTTATTGATGCCGCTAATTTTGTTAAAACAATTCAGAATAATCAAGGAATACGAATTTCTGCTCCTGAGGAAATCGCTTGGAGAAAAGGTTGGATAGATACCGAAAAGCTTGTTGAATCAGCAGAAAAATACGGGAAATCTGATTACGGAAAGTATTTAACGAAAATTGCAGAAAATGACACAATGGAGGAACTTTCTCGATGACAATTATTGTAACAGGCGGAGCAGGATTTATCGGTTCAAATTTCATCTTTTATATGTTGAAAAAACATCCGGATTATCGTATTGTATGTCTTGATAAACTTACATATGCAGGTAATCTTTCAACACTTGCTCCTGTTATGGATAATCCTAACTTTAGATTTGTAAAGGCTGATATTTGTGACAGAGAAGCGGTTGAAAAGCTTTTTGAAGAGGAGCATCCGGACATTGTTGTAAACTTTGCAGCAGAATCTCATGTTGACCGTTCAATCGAGGATCCGGGTATCTTCTTAAAAACAAATATCTTAGGTACTCAAACACTTATGGATGCTTGTCGTAAGTATGGTATCACTCGTTATCATCAGGTTTCTACTGATGAAGTTTATGGTGATTTGCCACTTGACAGACCTGATTTGTTCTTTACAGAGGAAACACCTATTCACACTTCATCTCCATATAGTTCATCAAAGGCTGGTGCAGACCTTCTTGTTCTCGCTTATTACAGAACCTTTGGTTTACCTGTAACAATCAGTAGATGTTCAAACAACTATGGTCCATACCATTTCCCAGAGAAGCTTATCCCGTTGATGATTGCTAATGCACTTAATGATAAGCCACTCCCTGTTTACGGTGAGGGCTTGAATGTTCGTGATTGGCTTTATGTAGAGGATCACTGCAAGGCTATCGACCTTATCATTCATAAGGGCAGAGTTGGCGAGGTTTACAACATCGGTGGTCATAACGAAATGAAGAATATTGATATTGTTAAGCTTATCTGCAAAGAGCTTGGCAAGAGCGAAGATTTGATTACTTATGTTGCAGACAGAAAAGGTCACGATATGCGTTATGCAATCGATCCAACAAAGATTCATAATGAACTTGGTTGGCTTCCTGAAACAATGTTTGCAGACGGTATCAAGAAAACAATCGCATGGTATCTTGATAATAAAGAATGGTGGGAAACTATCATTTCCGGTGAATATCAGGATTATTATG
>CALZHV010000056.1 GCA_945787485.1 uncultured Lachnospiraceae bacterium | reverse complement strand
TCCTTTCACTTTACGAAAATTTATTAATCTGCTGTTCTTATTATATTTTAACACATAAACTTTGTTTTAGGTCAAGTATTAATGAATAATATAATAAAGCATTTGCTATACATCTTCTACGACCTGACGATGTATATACAAATGCTCATTGCTTCATTGAACAAACTCTTTTACGGCTTACTCAATTATTTCTTTTATTACTCCTTTACCAATATCATATCCATCATAGTAAATCGTAAATTTTGTTCCCTGTTCCATAACGGTTACTTCTGAAAGATTAACTGTTATAGTGCCTGATTCTCCTTTTGCAATTTCAGATAATTCTTCCGGAAATTCCATTGTAGCATCAAAATCAAAATCCCAAAATCTAAATACTGCAGACAAATCAGCATTAAATGGTTTTTCAATCCATTTATAAACATTCACAAATTTCATCAAACGCATTCTTCAAAAATTCAATATTTATATTCGAATAATTTAATATAAACAAATGCTGTTCTATATTGTCCTTGTTACGTCCATAATCCGATAATGCTTTCATTCTGATACCCCTATTTTGTAAAGCTTTTTCCAAAGCTTCGTCTGATAAATCCGTTTTAAATTTTATAATGAAATGCAAGCCGGAATCATTGTCGATTATCTCACATTTATCATCTAATTTACTCTTTGATAAAACTTCTTTAACCTTATTGTGCTGTCGCTGATAATAAAGACGCATTCGATTAATATGTTTTTCAAAATATCCCTGGCTGATAAATTCAGCTAACGTATATTGCTCAAAATTTGAAACCGTACATGACAAGAACGATAACTTATCATACATTTTATTTGCAAGATGCGCCGGCAGAACCATATAGCTTACACGTATTGTCGGAGTTAGTGATTTTGAAAATGTGTTCATATATATAACTTTTTCACACATATCGATACTAAATAAGGTCGGTATCGGCTTTCCGTTATGACGAAATTCGCTATCATAATCATCTTCGATAATATATCTGTTTCCATTTTCATTTGCCCATGAAAGAATCTCATATCTTCTACTTGCAGGCATAGTAATACCTGTCGGAAAATGATGATTCGGACATATATGTGCAATCTCTGCGCCTGAGTTTGCAATGCCATCTACAGTCAGACCATTTGAGTCTATGTTTGCATATACAGGTTCCACACCATACTGACCATATATATGTGTAAGCTTCATATATCCGGGATTTTCTATAGCATATATTCTGTCTTTTCCTATCAGCTGGACAAGAATTCCGTACAAATATTCAGTACCTGCTCCAACGACAATCTGATTCGGGTCCACGAGCATTCCCCTGAAAGATTTAAGATGCTCGGCAATCGCCACTCTAAGCTCATTAATTCCCGCTGCCGGAGATATTTCCATCAAATCAGCTTTTCTATTGGAAATAATATCTCTCGATAATTTTGCCCATATGGAAAACGGGAAATTGTCAGGGCTGATTCTGTTTCCGGAAAAATCAAATTCATAGTGCTGTTTCTTCGGTATTTTAATGTCATATACAATATTACTTTCTTTCGGAACGGTTGCCATACGGCTTAGCTCGCAAACATAATATCCCTTCTTTTCAATTGCATAAATATATCCTTCACTCACCAACTGGTCATACGCATTTTGAATTGTAATGGTACTAACGCCATTATTTTTAGCAAATGTTCTTTTGGAAGGAAGCTTCTCTCCCGGTTTTAAAATTCCTGAAACAATATCATTTTTTATACATTTATACAGGTGCTTATAAAGCACCTCTGTTGTATTTTCAAAATTATAAGTCAGCATAACGTCTCTCCTATCTGACATCTATTATTATCTTATTTTGAATATTTTCGTATATCCAGAATTATTATATGCTATGAATAATGAAAAAACAAGGAGGATTCTAAAATGTCACAGACACAGATTGAACTTAATAGAGGATTAGCCCAGATGCTTAAGGGCGGAGTAATAATGGATGTAACTACACCTGAGCAGGCAAAGATAGCCGAAGCAGCCGGTGCATGTGCTGTAATGGCTCTTGAAAGAATACCTGCCGATATTCGTGCTGCAGGCGGTGTATCACGTATGAGTGATCCTAAAATGATAAAGGGAATTCAGGATGCCGTTAGTATACCTGTAATGGCAAAATGTCGTATCGGTCATTTTGTGGAAGCACAGATTCTTCAGGCAATAGAAATTGATTATATAGATGAATCAGAAGTACTTTCTCCTGCTGATGATATTTACCACATCAACAAGAACGAATTCAAAGTACCTTTTGTATGTGGTGCCAGAGATTTAGGTGAAGCATTAAGACGAATCAACGAAGGTGCTACTATGATTCGTACAAAGGGTGAGCCCGGAACAGGTGACGTTGTACAGGCAGTGCGTCACATGAGAAAGATGAACTCTGAAATCAGAAAAGTTGTTTCAATGCGTGAGGATGAATTATTTGAAGAAGCAAAGCAGTTACAGGTTCCTTACGAACTCGTTAAATATGTTCACGAAAACGGTAAATTACCTGTAGTTAATTTTGCAGCCGGTGGTGTAGCCACTCCTGCGGATGCTGCCCTTATGATGCAGCTTGGAGCTGAAGGTGTATTCGTTGGTTCAGGTATTTTCAAATCAGGTGATCCTGCAAAGCGTGCTGCTGCAATCGTTCAGGCTGTAACAAACTATACAGACGCAAAGCTTATTGCAGAGCTTTCAGAGGATTTAGGTGAAGCTATGGTAGGTATCAATCCAAGTGAAATCAAAATAATTATGGAAGAACGAGGAAAATAATATGAGAATAGGTGTACTTGCTGTTCAAGGAGCCTTTATCGAACATATACAAATGATATCGAATATATCAGAATCATATGACGAAGAAATCGAATGTTTTGAGATAAGACAAGCAAAGGATCTTCAAAATATTGATGGTCTTATTCTCCCCGGCGGTGAAAGCACTGTTCAGGGCAAGCTTATCAAGGATCTTGGAATGTTTGATTCACTTCATAAAATGATTCAGGACGGTCTTCCAACACTTGCAACCTGTGCAGGAGTAATACTTCTTGCAAGAGATATAGAAAACGATGCCACACATCATCTTTCTACACTTCCTGTTACAATAAAAAGAAATGCATACGGAAGACAGCTTGGAAGTTATATGACAAATGCATCTGTTGGCGATATAAAGGACTATCCGCTTGTTTTTATACGAGCTCCTTATATAACAGATGTTGACTCTGATGTAAAGGTTCTCACCAAGGTCGACTCAAACATTGTTGCTGTCGAATACAATAATCAGATTGGTTTATCTTTCCATCCTGAAATGACAAAAGACGATAGAATACACAGATATTTTATTGATAAGATAATATCAACAAAAAAATAAAGAATACAGCAATAAATAATAAAATTACAAAATATAAAACTACAAAAAAATAAACAACAAAATACAAACAACAAAAAAATAAAAAACCACCGTAAAACGTATGTCTCATTATCTAAATGACATTACGTAAAACGGTGGTTTTTTATTTTTAGCGGCTTCTCTTAATTTAAGTCACCATCATTTACAAAAGTAAAACCATCTTTTGTCAGAAGCTCTTCTGCTGATTTAACATCATTAACACGGAATACTACGTATGCTCCAAGCTTTGGTGCAGTAAATGCATATGTATATTCAACATTGATTTTTGCATCCTCAAACACCTTTAAGATTTTGTATAAAGCACCCTCTTTATCATCCATCTTAACAGCTATGACTTCTGTTTCCTTAACGATGTAATCTTCTTTTAATAAAGAAATTGCTTTCTCTGTGTCAGACACTATCAATCTGAGAATACCAAAATCCTGTGAGTCTCCAATGCTCAATGCACGGATATTAATATCTGCATCTGAAATAATCTTTATTGTGTCTGATAATTTACCTTCCTTATTTTCAATAAAAATAGATAACTGTTTAATTGCCATAGAACCCCTCCTAACTATAACCCTGATTAATCATGAAGTTTTCTGTTATCAATTACTCGAACTGCTTTACCTTCACTACGAACAATTGACTTAGGTGCGACAAGATGTACCTTAGGGCCGATACCAAGCATTGTTCTCATAGCTCCCTCCAAAGCCTTCTCCATTGCCTGAATATCAGAAACCTTATCTGAGAACTGTTCAGGTGTTAATTCAACATTGATATCAAGTGTATCTGTATTATTTTTACGGTCTACAAGTATCTGATAATTTGGTGTATAACCTTCATTCAACAATACAGTTTCAATCTGACTTGGGAATACATTTACACCACGGATAATCATCATGTCATCGCTTCTACCCATTGGTTTTGTCATCTTAACGTGAGTTCTGCCACAAGAACATTTTTCTCTTGTTAATATACATATATCTCTTGTTCTGTAACGAAGTAATGGAAATGCTTCTTTATCAAGTGATGTAAATACCAATTCACCCTTTGAGCCCTCAGGAAGAACTTCTCCTGTATCCGGATCAATAATTTCAGCATAGAAATGGTCTTCATTGATATGCATACCTTTCTGTTCGGAACACTCGAATGAAACTCCCGGTCCTGATGTCTCTGTCAGTCCATAGATATCATATGCTTTAATTCCAAGACTCTTTTCAATGCTTCTTCTCATCTCCTCTGTCCAAGGCTCTGCACCAAATATACCTGCCTTAAGCTTGTTATCCTCAGGCTTGTAACCTTTTTCTGCAAGACTTTCTCCGATAAATGCCGCATAACTTGGAGTACAGCAAAGTATTGTTGAACCCAAATCCATCATAAACTGAATTTGTCTGTCAGTATTTCCTGATGACATCGGAAGTGTCAAAGAACCAACCTTATGTGAGCCGCCGTTTAATCCCGGACCACCTGTAAATAATCCGTATCCGTAACACACCTGAACAACATCTTCATTTGTACCACCTGCTGCTACAATAGCTCTTGCACAACATTCTTCCCAAAGGTCGATATCATGCTGTGTATAAAATGCAACAACTCTCTTTCCTGTTGTTCCCGAAGTTGACTGAATTCTTACACAATTCTTTAAATCAGTTCCAAGCAATCCATATGGATATGCTTCTCTTAAATCATTCTTTGTCAAAAACGGAAGTTTCTTAATATCATCAATTGATTTAATATCTTCAGGCTTTACACCCTTTTCATCCATGAGATCTCTGTAATATTTAACATTGTCATAAACATGTTTAACCTGTTTTACAATTTTCTCATTCTGAATTCTTATAATCTCTTCTCTTGACGCTGTTTCAATTTCCGGCTGAAAATAATTTGCCATTATAGTGTCTACTTCTCCTTATCTTTTTTATTTTTACAAAATCCTTCTTTTGTAAATTCCATCTTATATTAATAATTGTAACCCATCTCAAATGCCTTGATATTTACATCGACAAACTGAGGCTTTACCAATCCTTTTATTGCCTTAATCCACTTGTCATAATCCATGTCAAAATATTTTGCAAGTCTTCCCATCAACACGATATTGGCAGACTTTGGATTTCCTGCTTCTTCTGCAAGCTTTAAGGCATCTATAGAATCAATAAACACACCCTTTTCCTTTAATTCATCCAATACATTTTCAGGATACTGCGCATTGCCTATAATAACCGGCATAGGGTCGATAGACTGAGTATTGACAATAATCTTTCCACCCTTTTTTAAACATTTTGCATATCTTGCAGCCTCTATTTTTTCAAAGGAAACAATAAAGTCTGCTTCTCCCTCTGCAATAATTGGAGAATATACTTTTTCACCATATCTGACATAAGTTACAACCGAACCACCTCTCTGGCTCATTCCATGAACTTCACTAACCTTTACATCGTAACCTTCTTCCGTCAGTAAAACACCCAAAAGCTTGCTTGCCAAAAGGCTTCCCTGACCTCCGACTCCTACAATCATTACATTCTTTGTTTCCATATTATTTCTCTCCAATTGCTTTAACATTACACATCTGAGTACATACATTACAACCTACACACTGTGTATAATCAATCTTTGCCTTCTTATCCTTAAAGCTTATAGCCGGACAGCCAAGCTTTAAGCACATGCGACAGCCAACACATTTATCGGTATCAACCTCAACAGGTGGATTTGGTTTAACATATTTAAGTAACATACATGGTCTGCGTGAAATAATAACCGAAGGTTCTTCAATACTTAATTCCTCCAATACTACCTCTTCGCACTCCTTAAGATTATAAGGGTCTACAACGCGAACTCTCTTTATTCCGATTGCATGACACAAATCCTCAAGATTAACAGCTGCTGCAGGGTCACCCTTAATGTTATATCCTGTTGTAGGATTCTGCTGATGTCCTGTCATACCTGTAATTGAATTATCAACGATAATTACTGTGGAATTTGATGCATTGTATGCTATATTTACAAGTCCTGTCATACCTGAATGCATAAATGTTGAATCACCAATTACACATACTGTCTTTGACTCTGACTCCTTACCGCCAATCTTGTTAAATCCGTGTATACCGGAAACCGAAGCTCCCATACAAAGCGTGGAGTCAAGTGCAAATAAAGGAGCTGCACTTCCAAGTGTATAGCATCCGATATCTCCAAGCGCAGTAATTTTATGTTTTGCCAATGTATAGAACAAACCTCTGTGAGGACATCCTGCACACATAATAGGAGGACGTACAGGTATTTCTGTATCTGTATCTACGGTTTCAGGTAAATCAAGACCAAATGCCTTACGAATTGTATATTGATTGTATTCTCCTATAGGTGAGAACATTTCTTTTCCGATACATGAAATTCCCAAATTTTTAACATGAGTTTCTATAATACCGTCTAATTCTTCTATAATGTATAATTTTTCAACTGACTGTGCAAAATCTCTTATACATTTTTCAGGAAGCGGATTTACAAGTCCTAATTTAAGAACCGACACCGTATCTCCAAATACTTCCTTTACATACTGATAACAGGTTCCCGAGCAAATGATTCCCATTTTTGTTCCGCCCATCTCAACCCTGTTTAAAGATGTTGTCTCTCCAAGTTCAACAAGTTTTCTTGTTCTCTCCTCTACAAACGGATGACGACGGATAGCATTTGCAGGTGCCATAATATATTTCTGCGGATTCTTCTCATATTTTGGAATTTCTCTCTCAACACGTTCTCCAAAAGTCACCATACTTTGTGAATGAGCTATTCTTGTGCACATGCGGAACAATACAGGAGTATCATATTCTTCTGATATGCGAAAAGCTTCCTTAACAAACTCCTTTGCTTCCATAGAATCTGCCGGTTCCACCATAGGAACCTTTGAAGCTATTGCATAATGTCTTGAATCCTGTTCATTTTGAGATGAATGCATAGCCGGATCATCTGCTACAAAAATAACCAATCCTCCGGTTACACCTGTATATGAAAGTGTAAACAACGGGTCTGCTGCCACGTTAAGTCCAACATGCTTCATTGCACAGGCACTTCTTCCTCCCCTTAAAGATGCTCCAAACGCTACCTCCATGGCTACTTTTTCGTTTGGTGCCCATTCGCAGTAAATCTCATCGTACTTAGCTGCGCATTCGGTAATTTCAGTGGATGGAGTTCCCGGATAGCTTGATATCAAATCAACTCCGGCTTCATACAATCCACGGGCAATCGCATCATTGCCCAACATTAATTTCTTCACTTGATATTTCTTCCTTTCTGTATGTTAATCAATTAATTAGCTCTTATAATTTGTATTTTGGATTATCCAATCTCAATACAAACTCTTCACATGGCAACGGTTTATCAAAGATATATCCCTGAACCATATGACATTTTGCATTCATTATAAAATTCAATTGTTCTTTTGTTTCCACACCTTCAGCAATTGAAGTCATTCCAAGCTGTTCAATCAAATCCATAATACTTTTAAACATGGCATTTTCTTTCGATTCATCCTGATAATCATTTGAAGACGGAATAAAAGATCTGTCAATTTTAACTATGTCAAACTCGGTATCCTTAAGCATGTTCAGCGAAGAATAACCTGTTCCAAAATCATCAATTGAAGTCGACAGACCGTAATTTTTAAACTCTCCTACAACCTTTGACATTATCTGATAATCATGGAAATTATCACTTTCGGTAAGCTCTGCTTCTATGTAATTTGGTTCAATTTCATATTTGTTTATTATTGATATAACCCTTTCTACAAAGTTATCCTCGTCCAAATGTTTTCTGGAAAAATTGACCGATATTTTTACTAAATCCCGCCCTTCCTTCTTCCACTGAGCAAGATTCTTACAAACATTTTCCAATACATAATAGTCAAGCTGGCATATCCTGTCGCTTCGCTCAAATATAGGAACAAAGTGCATAGGTGATATTAATTTACCTTCCCTAATCCATCTGACTAATGCCTCAGCTCCACACATCTCCAAGCTTTCAGCATCCACCTTAGGCTGATAATAAACAACAAATTCATGATTTTTAATTGCTTCATCAAAATGCATTAATGCTTCCTGTGATCTGATAGTGTCCTGATGTAATTTTTCAGAGAAGAATACTGTGTTTTGTCCTGTCCTTCTTGCCGCCTGATATGCTATTCCACACTTACCAAGGCACGCATGGTAATCATCAATATCTTCCAGTGATGCAACACCTTTTATACAAGAAAATATGAAAGTCTTATGTTTTCCGTCAGCTTCGTGTTCAACAACAATATGATCAAGTTTTTCGATAAATTCATCAATATGTTCCTTATGGACTAATGCTACAAAATTATCTCCACCCATTCTGGCTATAACTTCGAGTTCATCTTTATGAATCAGCTTCTCCACTTCTTTTACATACTTTGAAAGTATAATATCGCCATCCTTATATGAAAATATCCTGTTAACATATTTGAAGTCTCTTATATTGAAAAACAAAGTATATGTTTCTTTTAAATTTTTTACAGACATATATTTATATACGCAATCAAAAAATCCTGCCTGATTTGCGATTCCTGTCATCATGTCAGTCTTAATATTTTTGTCTAACAGCATAGTTAATGTAGTCTGACTAAAATGGATATACATCATGTAAAAAAGAAAATTAAGTTCATCTTTCTGAGTATCAGACCATTTATATCCACTTTCAGAAAATACTTCTACAAGACCAAATCCACCATCCTTGGCATAATTCTTATTTATCAAAACATCACTGTTTTGATCACTTTTTCCGTTATCCATTACTTCAACAACGTCATGAATACCATTAGGTCTTAGGTTTGTTACCGGATGCTCACGTGTAAATCTGACTTTCGCTATATGCAAATAACCTTTTACATTATTTATAACCTGTTTCATTAAATCAGAATAATCAAAAGCACTTCTGCCGGTTTCCATTATATGTTTTATTTCCTGTACAACTGTTTCATTAACTTCCATATTTTAAGCTCACATCCCTCTATGATAAAGCGATCTAATAAATATAATTTTTAGAAAATAAAGATTTTATTATTAATTACAAATTATTAATTTTTAATAAATTAGAATTATCATTTTCTCATAATCAATAAACACAAATTATTATTTTAATAAGCTAAAATTATCATTTATATAATATCACTCAATGTCTTAATCAATAATTTTACATCTACAGGCTTTGGCACAAAACCATTCATACCTGCTTCAAATGCAGCCTTCCTGTCTTCATCAAACGCGTTTGCAGTCATTGCGGCAATCGGAATATTTGCAAGCTCAAAATCATCAAGTTTTCTTATCTCTTTTGTTGCTTCAATTCCATCCATCCCAGGCATCTGTATATCCATTAAAACTACATCATATTGTCCCGGTTTTGCATGTTTAATCTTTTCGACAGCAATACAACCATCATCTGCTATATCAACCTCAAAGCCTACTTCTAACAATATTTCCTTTGCAATTTCCTGGTTTAATTCGTTATCTTCCACCAGCAGTACTTTCTTACCTGCAAAATCAACAAAAGACTGCTCAGCTTTTGCTTCGATTTCACTTCTGAAAGGCTTAGTAAGTACCTCTTTAAGTTCAGATAAAAATATAGGTTTAGTACAAAATGCCGTAACACCCGCTTCTAATGCTTCTTCCTGAATATCACTCCAATCATAAGCTGTAAGAATAATTATCGGTTTGCTGTCTCCTATTATTCTTCTGATTCGTCGTACAACCTCAATACCATTCATATCAGGCATAAGCCAGTCGATGATATACGCACTAAATTCATCGTTATTTTCGCATGCAAGCTGTGTTCTGAATATTGCTTCTTTTCCTGACGTTGTCCATTCTGAACGCATTCCTATCGAATTAAGCATTTTTGAAACACTTGCACATGTATTTAAATCGTCATCAACAACCAAGGCTCTTAAACCGACAAGTTCAACTATTTTCTCTTCTTTTTTTCTGTTCTTTGTAAGCTTCAAGTCAAGCTCAACTTTAAATTCAGTTCCAACACCTTCTTCGCTTTCTACAGTAATGGTGCCACCCATCATATCAACGATATTTTTTGTGATTGCCATACCAAGTCCGGTTCCCTGAATACCACTTACGGTAGATGATGCTTCGCGACTAAATGCTTCAAAAATATGTTTCTGAAACTCTTTGCTCATTCCTATGCCTGAATCCTTTATACAGAATACATACGTAGAATATCCTTTTACAGAACATGGTTTTTCAGAAACACGTATACTTACCATTCCTCCAGGTCTTGTAAATTTAACAGAATTGCTGACAATATTTAATAAAGCCTGATTCAGTCTGAGTTTATCAGCAAAAACATCTTCATTTATTACATCTTCGGTGTCAATAAATAAATCTAATTGTTTAACTTTTATACTTGTCTGAACAATTGTTCTTAAATCGTGTAATACATCCGGAAGATGAACCTCCTTCTCTTCAATACGAACTCGTCCGCTTTCTATACGGCTCATATCGAGCACATCGTTTATAAGGGAAAGAAGATGTTCGCTTGATACCTGTATTTTGTTTAAATACCTTAATACCTGTTCCCTGTTTTCTATATGTGAAGCTGCAAGTGCCGTAAATCCAATGATAGCATTCATCGGTGTTCTTATGTCATGCGACATATTATTTAAGAAAACCGTCTTAGCTCTGTTTGCATGTTCAGCTGCATCGAGTGCATCCTGCAGTATTACATTTCTTTCTTTTTCTTCTTTAACAAGATTATCAATATTCTTTGTTCCGATTACAGCAACGCAAGAACCATCTTTTCTAAATACCTTAACAATTTGTACCTGCAGCTGGACAATATCACCCTCCAGCATTCTCCTGTAATCAAATGCATAAATATCATCTATATTTTTTAACGATTTTACGGAAAGAATCTCTTCAAATATTTTTTTATCTTCTTCAATTACAAATGCATTCGAATAACGATTTATCCTTTCATTCCATGTGTCATTTGAATTATCAAAGAAATTCGCAATTTCAGTTCCCTGTTTTCCTTCAGTTCTGTAAACTGTATACTTTTCATCTTCTAAATCTACAAGAATAACAGAAAAATATTCCCTTCCCAAGCCTTCGATTACTTCAAGATGTGATTCGAGAAGAACTTGCTTTTGTTGTTCTTCTTTGACAATATTCTCAATATCACGAAACGCAACCACGAAATTTTTTTCATTATTTTCATTTAATGCTTTTGCATATAAAATCTGATGATACCTGACACTTCCATCCTGCTCAATTTGTCTGCATACAACAGAATAAACCTGTTCATTTAGATTGTTATTAAGTGCTTCCAAGGAAGTGGCTTTTCTTACCTTTTCTTTGTCTTCTTCAAAAACATAGTTTTC
>CALZHV010000055.1 GCA_945787485.1 uncultured Lachnospiraceae bacterium | reverse complement strand
AAATCTATAAACAAACACATTGTTTCACGTGAAACACAAAAGGATGTGGATAAGTATTACGCAAAAGCAAAATGCAAACAGAACACAAAAAAGCAAAACAACAAACTCAAAAAGCCAAACAACAACAATAAAAATAATAATAACAATAAAAACAACAACAATAATAATTCTATAAAAAACCAAATAACAATAAAATATTAATTCAACAAACAAACATAAAAAACGCAAATAAAAACAGTAAATAAAAGATCAGATAAACAGAACAAAAAAACAATTAATATAAAATATTACTTGTATTGTAAATAATCATAAATAAAAGATGCGTATAAATATTATTAAAACTCAAAGAATCAAAATATGTAAACTTAAAAATCATAAAAACCAGAAATTCAAAACAACAACAAATAGAAGTATAATTTCATAAATCATGTGAGCAAAAACAAACGAAAGAGCAAAAAAACAAAAGAACAAAACAACAAAACATACATTAAAAAGAAAATCAAAATTCCAAACAAATAACAGCCGATAATAATCAGATAAAACAACCATTCAAAATAGAATATAGTGTCATATAATCATTATATATTCGAACAAATCATCCAAAAAGCAAAACAAATTATATGTTTCACGTGAAACCAAACTGAAATAGTCAAACAACTAATACAAAATCCTATATATTGTACTTTACAAAAATAATTATCCATATTTTGATATAGCGAAAGAACATTGTAAGTGCTATAATATTGAAGAATACGGAGGAATTACTATGGGAAGAATAATTGCAATTGCCAACCAAAAAGGTGGCGTTGGTAAAACAACTACATCAGTAAATCTCGCTGCATGTCTTGCAGAAAAAGGCAAAAAAGTACTTGCAATAGACATGGACCCACAGGGTAATATGACAAGCGGATTAGGTGTTGATAAATCAAATATTGATTTAACAATTTATGATGCAATGCTCGGAGAATGTAACATTGGCGAATGCATGATAGTAAAGCCTCTCGAAAACAAGAAATTAAACCTTAGTTTATTGCCATCTAACAGAGAATTGGCAGGTGCAGAAGTAGATTTTATAACTCAGGAGCGTCCACAATACATTCTTAAAGACCTTTTAGAAAGTATTAAAGACAAATATGATTTCACAATAATTGATTGTCCACCTGCGCTTGGCATACTTACAGTCAACTCAATGACTGCTGCAAATACAGTTATTGTTCCGATACAATGTGAATTTTATGCATTGGATGGTTTATCTCAATTAATTTATACAATAGATTTAATTAAACAAAAATTAAATAAACAACTAGAGATAGAAGGTGTTGTATTTACAATGTACGATGCAAGAACCAATTTATCTCTCGAAGTAGTCGAAAATGTAAAAAACA
The DNA here is from genome assembly GCA_945787485.1 of uncultured Lachnospiraceae bacterium. GTDB lineage: Bacteria > Bacillota > Clostridia > Lachnospirales > Lachnospiraceae > Coprococcus_C. Next base: position 10,433 of record CALZHV010000055.1, on the reverse strand, counting down.
ATTTGGATCAATATATATATAAATCAATAATCCCTAGAAATGTTCGTCTGGCAGAGGCACCAAGTTTTGGATTACCGATAAATTTATACGACAGCAAGTCAGCAGGAGCTCAGGGTTACAGAGATTTAGCAGCTGAAGTAATAAACAATAAATTGTATGCCAACATGTAACATTAAGGAGGATAACCATGGCACAAAAGAGAGCATTAGGGCGCGGTGTGGAGAATCTTATTCCTTCAGGCGAGCCATCATCGACTTCAACAAAAGCCGCAAAAACAGTAGTTACAAAAACTGAAATAAAAGAAGTTATTAAAAAGGTTGAACAGACCTTAAACATAAATAAAATAGAGCCAAACAGAGAACAGCCTAGAAAGAACTTCAATGAAGATGCGTTAGCAGAATTGGCTGATTCGATAAAAAAACACGGCATGATTGAACCTATTGTTGTTGTTAAACGTAAAGGTTATTATGAAATAATTGCCGGTGAACGAAGATGGAGAGCCGCAAGATTAGCGGGATTAAAAGAAGTTCCGGTTGTAATCAAAAATTATACGGAGCAGGAAATAGTAGAAGTAGCATTAATCGAAAATCTTCAAAGAGAAGACTTGAATCCTATTGAAGAAGCTTTTGCATACGACAGATTAATCAAGGAATTTAATCTTACTCAGGATGAAGTTGCAGAAAAAGTTTCTAAAGGTCGTTCAACAATTACTAATTCATTGAGATTATTAAAGCTTACACCTGATGTTCAGCAGATGCTTATTGATGAAAAACTTACAGCCGGACATGTAAGAAACCTTATCACCATTGAAGATCCTGAACTTCAGCTTGAGGTTGCCGAATTAATATTTGATAAGCATATGTCTGTAAGAGAAACAGAAAATTATATCAAAAAACTTAACAAAACAAAAACTGCTCCAAGGAAAGAATATGAAGACGAAAAAGATTATTCCTTCTTATATAAAGAAATAGAAGAAAAGCTTAAAAACGTGTTAGGAACAAAAGCTTCTATTAAATCAAAGGGCAAAAAAGGAAAAATTGAGATTGAATATTATTCTGATGAAGATTTAGAAAGAATCACTCAGATGTTATACAACATAAATTAATATGAAAGAGGTACAATAATGGATATGCCTACTATATTAGGTCTCAATCTTAAAACGGTTGTGATAATACTTATGATATCTGTTGTTTTACTCCTGATTCTACTTATAATAATGATGAACAAAATGAGTATTATAAGCAGAAAATATGAAGCATTGATGAGTGGTAAAAAAGGTGCTGATTTGGAAAAGGTAATTCGCATCCGTTTCAAGGAAATGGATAAAGTAAAAGCAAATGCAAAAAGAGTTACTAAAGAGCACAAAGAAATAAAAAAGCACTTAGATTCATGTATCAGCAAGTATGGTCTTGTTAAATACGATGCTTTCAATGAGATGGCCGGTAATCTAAGCTTTGCAATAGCTTTATTAAATGAGAAAAATTCCGGTATAGTTATTAATTCAATGCATTCACGTGAAGGTTGTTATACATACGCCAAAGAAATAATAGAGGGAGAATCATTCATCCCTCTGTCTGAAGAAGAAAAAGAAGCAATCAACAGAGCCAAAACCATTGATGAAGAAATAAAAGAAATGACCGAATATGACGACCCGGATTTAGAATTCGATATTCAGGAATAAAACACAATAGTTATATGAAATAATACATATGACATAAAAGGAGATAAAAATGTTAGATATTAAATTTGTGAGAGAAAACCCAGATATTGTAAAAGAAAATATAAAGAAGAAATTTCAAGACCAAAAGCTTCCTCTTGTCGATGAAGTTATTACGCTTGATAAGCAGGCAAGAGAACTTCAACAGGAAGCAGATGAACTTCGTGCTAAAAAGAACTCTATCGCAAAGCAAATAGGCGCTCTTATGGCTCAAGGAAAAAAGGAAGAAGCAGAAGAAGTAAAGAAAGAAGTTGCAAAAAATTCTGCAAGACTTGCCGAGCTTGAAAAGCTTGAACCTGAGGTTCGTGCTGCATTAACTGAGAAAATGATGGTTATTCCTAACATCATTGATGATTCAGTTCCAATAGGAAAAGACGATTCAGAAAATGTTGAGCTTGAAAGATTTGGCGAACCTGTAGTTCCTGATTTTGAAGTTCCATATCATACAGACATAATGGAGAAATAAAACGGAATTGATTTAGACAGTGCAAGAAAAGTTGCAGGAAATGGATTCTACTATCTCATGGGCGATATAGCAAGACTTCATTCAGCTATTATTTCTTATGCCAGAGATTTCATGATTGATAGAGGTTTTACATATTGTATACCTCCATTCATGATTAGAAGCAATGTAGTTACCGGTGTAATGAGCTTCGCTGAAATGGATGCAATGATGTATAAAATAGAAGGTGAAGACTTATATCTTATCGGAACAAGTGAACATTCAATGATTGGTAAGTTTATCGATACAATGGTGAATGAAGATTCACTTCCTCAGACACTTACAAGCTATTCTCCTTGCTTTAGAAAAGAAAAGGGTGCTCACGGACTTGAAGAACGTGGTGTCTATCGTATTCATCAGTTTGAAAAGCAGGAAATGATTGTTGTATGTAAACCTGAAGACAGTATGGAATGGTTCCATAAATTGTGGAAAAATACTGTTGATTTATTCCGTTCAATGGATATTCCTGTACGAACAATCGAATGTTGTTCAGGTGATTTAGCAGATCTCAAAGTTAAGTCATATGATGTTGAGGCATGGTCTCCTCGTCAGAAGAAATATTTTGAGGTCGGTAGCTGTTCAAATCTTGGCGATGCTCAGGCACGTAGATTAAAGATTAGAGTTAAAGGTGAAAATGGCAAATATTTTGCTCACACATTAAATAATACGGTTGTTGCTCCTCCAAGAATGCTTATCGCATTCCTTGAAAACAATTTAAATGAAGATGGAAGCATCAACATTCCTACAGTATTACAGCCATACATGGGTGGTAAAACAAAAATTGAAGTAAAATAATAATTTTGGAGATATTGAATGCATTCATATTTAAGAGCCATTGGCTTCAGCAAATACAAATCAAGAAAACAATTAGAAAAAATATATCTTGAAACATTACGCTCACCAAACAGAAAGGTTGTAACGACTATCAGCGTAGACACTTCCTTGATTCAGTTTGAGAAGGATTTTGGTGAGGGCATTGGTATTGCGCTTATTGGTGAGTATGATTTAAATAATTCTTTATCAATTGAACATTATTATCCTTATATAAGAGGAGACTATTTTTTAGAATATGACAATATTTCTATAGAAAAGCAGACAGACAAAGAATCATATGCGGGAATTTGTGAAGATTTCACTTTGGGAATGACATTAATTTTTTATCTTCAAAATATTGCTGACTATGCAAAGTCTAAGTGGTTAAACTATTCAAACAGAAATTTACAACAGGTTCGTTTTTCTGCACTTTCAACACAAGGTGTTATTCTCCTTGGAATAAAGAGAGACGAACGACAATTAAAATACGAAAGAGATTACAAAGCATCTAAAAATAATCTTCTCGCCAAAGCAAAGAAGGGTGACACAGACGCAATAGAAAGTCTGACTTTGGATGAAATGGATACTTATTCATCTATTTCAAACAGAGTAAAAACAGAAGATATTCTTTCAATTATTGACACAAGCTTCATGCCATGTGGTGTAGAATGTGATCATTACATGGTTATAGGAAACATTGCAAAGGTTACTGAAATAATCAATTCGGTGACTAACGAATTAGTCTATAACCTGCTAATTGAAACTAATGATATTTTATTAAATGTATGTATAAACAGCATAGATTTGCAAGGCGAACCAAAAGAAGGAAGACGATTCAGAGGTGAAATCTGGCTTCAAGGTTTTGTTCGAATCTAAGCTTTTATATATGTTTCCGTAGCTCAGCAGGATAGAGCAACCGCCTCCTAAGCGGTAGGTCGGGCGTTCGAATCGCCTCGGGAACATTTATTTTACAAGACTCGTTTTACGGGTCTTGTAATTATATATAGAGTTATTTAATCTAAATTTGAAGGGACATTTTATGACAACTAACAATGAAAAAATATATGTAATAGGGCACAAAAATCCTGATACAGACTCGATATGCTCAGCAATTTGTTATGCATATCTAAAAAAAGCAATAACAGGTCAAAATTATGTACCTATGCGAGCAGGAAATGTTAATGCAGAAACAAAATATATACTAAAAACATTCGGTGTTTCCGAACCTGAATATGTTGAAAATGTTTTTACTCAGGTTAAGGATGTTGAATACCGTCATCTTGATGGTGTTTCTGACAAAATATCAATAAAACAGGCATGGGAAATATTAAGAGACAGTCATGCAACAACACTTCCATCCGTAGATTCATATGGCTATCTTCAGGGCCTTATCACGGTAAAAGATATTGCCATGACATATATGGAGGTTTATGATAACGAGATAATTGCAACAGCTAACACTCCATATAAAAATATTGTTGAAACATTGTCAGCAGATTTACTTGTCGGTGACATTAGTCAAACAGTAGAATCCGGAAAAGTACTCATTGCAGCTGCAAATCCTGATATGATGGAGCAATACATTTCCAAAAATGATATTGTTATTCTAGGAAACAGATATGAATCACAGCTTTGTGCCATCGAAATGGAAGCGCAGTGTATTATCATTTGTGATGGTGCACAGGTTTCAAAGACAATTACCAAGCTAGCCGAGGAGAAAAAATGCTTTATAATAAGCACACCTTATGATACTTATACTGCTGCAAGACTTATTAACCAGAGTATTCCTATTGGCTACTTTATGAAAAAAGATAATTTAATTACTTTTTCTACAGAAGATTATATTACAGATATAAGAAAAATTCTTGCAACAAAAAGACATCAGTATTATCCGATTTTAAATGAATACGGAAAATATGTCGGCCTTTTATCACAAAGAAATTATTTAAATGCAAATCCTAAAAAGGTTATACTTGTTGATCACAACGAAAGATCTCAAAGTGTTGACGGAATTGATGAAGTAACTCTTTTAGAAATAATAGATCATCATCGTATCGGCGGAATTCAGACAATGAATCCTATTTATTTTAGAAATCAGCCACTCGGATGCACCGCCACAATTGTTTATCAAATGTTTCATGAAAATAACGTCGAGATACCAAAGCAGATTGCTTCTCTTCTTTGTGCATCCATTATTTCAGATACATTAATGTTCCGTTCACCAACATGCACACCTATCGATGAAGCAGCCTGCCAGGAGCTTGCAAAAATTGCAAACATCAACATTGAACTATTTGCAATCTCCATGTTTAATGCCGGAAGCAATCTCCAAAATAAAACTGATGAGGCTATCTTTAAGCAGGATTATAAAGTGTTCACTAACGATGATAAAAAATATGGTATAGGACAGATTTCATCCCTTTCGGGAGATATGTTAGATATGCTTAAGCCTAGAATGCTCAAGTACATGGAATCTATTTATGATAAAAATGAAACTGATATGCTTTTCTTTATGCTTACTAATATTTTTTATGAAAATACAGAATTACTATTTTATGGAAAAGATGCAGAAATTGTTGTTTCAAAATCATTTAAAATTCCTTTGGAGAATATAACTGACAATTCAGTTGTTTTACCAAATGTCGTTTCCAGAAAAAAACAGGTAATTCCAATTTTAATGAACACATCTTTAGATTAATTATTAAAGAAATTTATAATTTATCATTCGGTAATTTATCATTACTTATTTATGTGTAGTCTTTTTATTATTATTATGTTATAATTTTGTAAAATATTTATCAAATTTAAGGAGGATAATATGAAAAAGCATAAGTCACAATCAACGTTAACAATCAGTGCTGTTGCATTTATTGCTGCTTTAATAATAGATTTATATCTTATAATTGCCGCACCGTCTAATATAGAATTAATAATTGCTTTATCGCTCATTGTAATTGTGGACACATATTTCCTCGTTGATGGAATATTATCTAAGGTTGATGAAATTGCAACTATCTCTATTGACAAGCAAAATGAGTTGACAAAAGTCGAAAAGGGTATTTATTCTGTTGCAAAAAGAGAGGAAGTTGCAAGGTCACAGAGTATGTCTGCTCTGTTAGACATTGTTATTGAACTTAAAGAAGAAAATTCAAAATTATACGAAGATCTTATTGAACAGGAGAAGCTTATGACTAAGCTTCAAATCAAAAAAGACTCTGACAATACAACAAAAATCGTTAACAGCAATGAACGACTTGCTGTTTTAATTGCACAAATGGCTACTTCTAATGCTAAATCACAGAGTGAAGCAATTGAAATTATGAATGACATATGTAAAGAACTTGAGGAAAGGAATGGCAAAATAAACTCATCTAATGACTATTCTCATTTAAGAGTTATGAAATCAAATGCTAAATAATTAATCCGGTAAGATAATTTATGAATTACATTGTTTTCGATCTCGAATGGAATCAGAGTATGACTCGCGAGTGGGAAGATGCAAGAATGCCATTTGAGATTATTGAAATTGGAGCAGTAAAGCTTGACAGTAAGTACAATATAATAGATGAATATCAAAGTCTGATAAAACCTAGGTTGTATAAAAAACTTCAGCCCCACGTGAAAAGCATATTAAACTATGACGAACAGGAATTACGAAACGGAAGACCTTTCGATATGGTCTGTAGAGAATTTTTGAAATGGTGTGGGCAAGATTATACATTTTGTTCCTGGGGAAGTATGGATTTGCATTACCTTCAGATGAACATGGAATATTATCACATGAAGCCTCTGGTATCTCCGTTGAAGTTTTATAACATTCAACAGATTTATGCAAATTTAATTGATCAGGAGCATTTAATTGTCAAATTAGAAAAAGCAGTTGAAAATCTGAATATTTCCTTTGATGAAAATAGACCTTATCACAGTGCAGTAAATGACGCATACTACACAAGCCTCGTATTTGGCAAAATGAAGCCTAAAGATGTAGATGATTTGTATTGCTTTGATACATACAATAATCCAAAGAAAAAAGAAGATGAAATTATTACATTTCATAAAAAATATTTGGAACACATCTCACATGAGTACAGTGACAAGAGAGAAATATTAGACGATAAAGACTTTTCTTCCATAATGTGTTACAAATGTGGAAAAAAAGCAAACAAGAAAATCAAATGGTTTTCTAATACACCGACGTCTTATACTTGTGTCGGTAAATGCTGGTATCATGGTTATGTAGTTGGAAAAATAAAAGTTAAACAGACAAAGAATGGTAAATTATTCGCAATAAAGACAATGTCTCCTTCGGATAGAAAAGGTTTAGAAAAAGTAAAAGAGCGTCAAAATGAATTGAGAGAAAAAAGATTGATTAAGAGACATGATAAAATAAAAGTAAAACAGCCCCTTTAATTAAAGGGGCTGTTTGCTTGCTGTTCCGGCTTTTCTTGGATACGCCTTCGGCGTATTTTTTATTTTCTTTACAATAACAAAGCTTCTTTTTATATCTGAATCAGGCAGTACTAATTTCTTAGTTTCAACATACTTTCCGCCTAATATGTTGATTGCTTTTTTTGAATTACTTAATTCCTCATCAATTTCTCCTGATTTATATGGAATAAATAATCCTCCAATCTTTGTGAAAGGAATGCAGTATTCTGACAAAACTGCCATATTTGCTACCGCTCGTGAAACAACATAATCATATTTTTCACGATATAAAATGTTTTTTCCCGCCTCTTCAGCTCGTCCATGAATAGCTTCGCATTTTCCTTCACCGTTATTTAAGTCAAGTTCATCTATTACATTCTGTAAAAATTTGATTCTTTTATTTAATGAATCAAACAACGTAATATCTAACTGTGGAAATGCGATTTTGAGCGGAATACCGGGAAATCCTGCACCCGTTCCGATGTCTATTACATTAAACTTTTTTGATGTAAAATCTACATAATTTTGTATTGCCAGACTGTCAATAAAATGCTTTAAAATAACCTCATCCTTATCTGTAATAGCAGTAAGATTCATTACCTTATTCGTTTCGACTAATAATTCATAATATTTTTCAAATTGTTCTATTTGTTTTTTTGTTAATTCTCTGCCTGTTACAGACATATAATAATCATTTAATTTTTTCATTATTTAAACCGTCTCATTTTATATTGAATTTAATATTCTAAAAGAATTATGCTTATGTTTATTTAAATTTATGTTTGCTTATGTTTATTTAAATTTATGTTTGCTTATGTTTATTTAAATTTATGTTTATTTAAATTTATGTTTGCTTATATTTATGTTTATTTTATCTTATGCTTAAATAAATCATTAAAACTGATATATCTGCCGGTGAAACTCCGGATATTCTTGAAGCCTGACCTAAAGAAGCAGGTTTAATTGCTTTTAATTTCTGCCTTGCTTCTTTTCTCAAATTTGATACATCATCATAATCAATGTCAGCAGGAATTAACTTCTTTTCAAGCTTTGCAAAATGTTCAACCTGTTGTTTTTGCCTTGAAATATATCCTTCATATTTAATTGCAATCTCAACCTGCTGTTTTTCTTCAACCGTCAGTTCAGGAAGATTAGCTCTTTCATCATCTAATTCTTCAATTGCATCATAACTTAGCTCAGGTCTTCTGATTAACTCAGCAAGAGATGCTGCTGTTTTTAGAGAAGTACTTCCATGCTGTGCCAGAAATTCCTGTACTTTTTTATTAGCACCTACAGTTGTTTCTTTTAGTCTTTCAATTTCTTTATTTATATTATTTCTCTTATTTTGGAATTTTTCGTACCTTTCCTTATCAATAAGTCCTATTTCATAACCTATATCAGTTAATCTTAAATCAGCATTATCCTGTCTTAATAATAATCTATATTCAGCTCTTGAGGTCATCATACGATATGGTTCCTGAGTTTCTTTTGTAACAAGATCATCAATTAAAACACCTATATATGCCTGTGATCTGTCTAATACAATAGACTCTTTTCCTTGAAGCTTCCTGGCTGCATTTATTCCTGCCATAATTCCTTGCGCAGCAGCTTCCTCATATCCTGAGCTGCCGTTTATCTGACCTGCGGAAAAAAGTCCATCAATTTCCTTAAATTCAAGATTTGCATTTAAATTAATGGCATTTATGCAATCGTATTCAATTGCATATGCATTTCTTACAATTTTTACATTTTCCAGTCCCGGCACTGTATGAATCATTGCATATTGAACGTCCTCCGGAAGAGAAGATGACATACCTCCCATATACATTTCATTTGTAAATTCACCTTCCGGCTCAATAAACAATTGATGTCTGTTCTTATCAGGGAATTTCATTACCTTATCTTCAATTGAAGGACAATATCTTGGACCTGTTCCCTCTATAAATCCTGAAAAAAGTGGTGATCTGTCTATATTATCCTTGATAATCTGATGAGTTTCTTCATTTGTATATGTCAGCCAACAGGAAATCTGTTCTCTTTCAATATCTTCTTTTGTATTTGTAAAAGAAAAAGGAACAATATTTTCATCACCTTTTTGTTCTTCCATTTTTGAAAAATCAATTGTTTTTTTATCAAGTCTCGCCGGTGTTCCCGTTTTAAACCTTCTTATTTCAATACCGGTTTGCGACATAGAATCCGACAAATGATTTGCCGCCATCAATCCGTTTGGACCGGTATTATTTACAACGTCACCATATATACATCTTGCTTTAAGGTATGTTCCGGTACATAATACAACTGCCTTTGCGTAATATGTTGCTCCGGAAAACGTCTTTACACCCTTTACTGCTTTTTTTCCTTTTTCATTTATCTCATACAATAATTCAGATACTTCTGCCTGTCTTAGAGTAAGATTTTCAGTGTTTTGAAGAGTAAGTCTCATTTGTTTTGTATATTCTACTTTATCTGCCTGTGCCCTTAATGAATGAACAGCAGGACCTTTAGAAACATTTAACATTTTAGATTGAATATAAGTCTTATCTATATTTTTTCCCATTTCTCCACCCAGGGCATCTATTTCTCTTACAAGATGACCCTTAGAGCTTCCACCTATATTGGGATTACATGGCATCATTGCAACACTGTCCATGCTTATTGTAAATAATATCGTATTCATTCCAAGTCTTGCACTTGCAAGAGCGGCCTCACATCCGGCATGACCTGCACCTACGATGACTACATCATAATGTTCTTCAATACAATTACATTTCATCTTAATTTACCTGCTCTCTGAATAAAACCCACACCTATTCAAACCAAAGTGTTTACGAGGGTTGTATTTTATAATACATACAAAACTAAACCTACCATATTTACATAATCTTTTCAAGCTTTCATTAAATTTTTGTGCCTATTCTCAGCTTCCACTTTCGATAACGTATTCAAAAGGGACATTTGCGACCGCCGGTTCTT
>CALZHV010000054.1 GCA_945787485.1 uncultured Lachnospiraceae bacterium | reverse complement strand
TATTACTAAATGGGGACAGCTTCTTTATCCACGATTCAAGTTTAATATAATAAACCTCACCCCACGAAGATATCTTCAGATATGTTGTATTATTAATAAACACCATTGCATTTATTACAAAATAATGCGACTTTATATCCTGAGCCGCAGTCAGTTTTTTACCATCTTCATCATACCGATAAAGCATAAGCCCATGTTTTTTTATAAAAACATAATAAGCTGCAGGTACAGGCTTATTATTCTTGAGCATTTGAAAAATCAGCTTTTTTGCAGTTTCTTTTCTAAGCGATGGTCCCCACAAAGCAAACACTTTTTTTCTTTTTTTTCGCATAAAAAAATAAAAGCCAACCATCATTTTCCAAAAAGGTACACCTTTTGCCAGAAAAAAACCATAATATTTCTTTAACATTTGCTTTATGTACTTTTCATACTCATCAAAAGAATACATTTTTTTCCCAAGAATGTATGATTGCAAATCAGCCATTGCTATAACACCACAACCATAATTATACAATCTGTTATCTTTATCCTTCCACCAATTTTGTCTACCGCCGTAGTATTTTTTTGAATCCTTATTGATGGAAACATAATCCTTTTCCTGTATTTCAACAATAGTTTTAATTGTACAATTTTCTATTATATTCTCCGTATTAGTATTATTATTTTTATTTCTTAAGAACATAAAAAGCTGCACCCTTATCTAATAATATAAAATATATGTATAATACATTATTAAATAAATAAGTGCAACCTTTATAATGTTAACAAACTTTATAATTTTCTTAACAACATACCTGTCAGTAAATTAAGTTCTCAATTTATTATTTATATGATTTATCTGCATAAATTATAAAATATTAATTTTCTTTGTTTATTATAGAATATTAATTCACTTAGTTTTGTTATAAATAATATTTTACTTATTTTTGTTATGAATAACAAGTATCATAAGTCTGTAATTTACCTGGTATCTTTGTTAAGTTTTATTCTCATTATCACAATGGCAAGTACATATGTTGCTATCATGAAAATTATCGTTATTGCAAGCGGTTTTATCATTTCCGAATACTCACCTGCGAGCATAAGTCTTGATGCCTTTACACCATGATAAAAAGGCAACCACTTACTTATATTTAAAATTGCACCTTTCATGTTATCGATATCCATCCATATTCCACCAATCATTCCAACAACCGATATTATTATTGAACATACGCCCGGCGCTGCCTTTTCACTTACCAATGTACCAAAAATCATTCCAAAAGAAATGAACATTATCGCTGATGGAATAAGTGACAGCATACTCATAAACATTCCCGGTATTGAAAGCTCTCCTTTTACAACTATTGCTACTATGTATGACGCTAAAAATGTTACTGCCAATTGCAATAATGCTATTATTATTACCGAAAGAGTATATCCAAGTATAAAATCATAAGACTTCATTGGTGAAGCATGCAGTCTCATTATAAGAGCTGTATTTCTATCCTTCGAAACCTGAATACAAGCAAAAAGCATAACAAATGTCATACCAAAATATGCTATTCCGGGAGCAAGATTTTGTATCTGAAACACTGTCATATTTGCCTGTTTCGGAATGCTCTCATTAACTATTGTCATTATTATAAGCATTATTATCGGAAATCCTAAACAAAATATGTAACTCAACGGATCTCTCAATATTTCCTTTACTGTCCTTTTGCAAAAAATCAAACCTTTCATAATGCTCCTCCCATTAATTTTTTCCTGCTATTGATACAAATGCTTCCTCAAGATTTTTTGTTCCTGTCTGTTCAATAAGTTCATTTAATGTTCCTATTGCCTTCACTTCGCCGGAAACCATAATTGCAATCTTGTCTGCGAGTGCTTCTACTTCTTCCATATAATGTGTTGTCAAAACAATAGTTACTTCTTTTTTTAATTTTTCTATTACATTCCAAAGCTCACGTCTTGCAAGCACATCAAGTCCGAGTGTCGGTTCATCCAAGAATAATAATTTGGGTTCGGTAATAAGTGCCATTGCAATACTGACCTTTCTCTGCCATCCTCCCGATAACGTCTTTGCCTTGTCTTTTTCGACCTCCTGCAAAGAAAACATCTCAATCATTTCCTGTGTTTTTCTTGCAGTCTTTTCTTTATCCATACCATATATTCCCGCCATAAATTCAAGATTTTCCCTGACACTTAAATTTGGAGCAATCGATGTTTCCTGTGGTGAAAGATTTACAAACGTCTTGACAAGCTCCTTTTCATTTACAATGCTGTGTCCAAAAATCATTGCGTCACCCGATGTAGGATTTGCAAGACCTGTCAGCATTTTTATCGTTGTTGTTTTGCCGGCACCATTTACCCCCAAAAGTGCAAACAAGCTATCTTCTTCAACATCAAATGATATCTTATTTACTGCAGCCTTTGAGCCATACTCCTTTTTTAATTCTTTAATTTCTAATGCGTTAGCCATTTTTACCCCTCCTCTGTCTGTCCAAGCTTTATCAGCTGTTCATTTATATCTGATACATTTTTTTTACATATTTTATATTGTATAATCCAACATACTGCATATGAAATAAAATACGATATACATACGCTTATTGCAGATTGCGGATATTTTGCAAATCCCCAACAAATACATGCCACTGCTATCCATACAGGACTTGAAACCATAAAGTAAATAACACTTTGTGTTATCAATCCTATTTTTTCTATCTCCATTATAATAGTGCCTCCTGCCAATACCGCACTCATTATTCCTATAAGCACAAGCTGTATCAATGCTGCTTCCAAATCGTTGTCAAACATGGCCGCGTACTCCGGTAAAAGCGGTGAAACATCAAATATCAAAGAAATAATTGCATATATTACGGTTGTTATAGCTATTGAATAACAAAAGGAATTTATCATTCGAATAATCATGCTTTTTATCATTTATTATTCCTCCTTTGACTCATATTCCGAGTGCCTGCTTTATTTTTGGCACATATCTGCGTGATACATATGTTTCTATATCACCCTTTAAGTACATTTTTATTGTTCCTGTCAATCCGGTATCAAGTTTTTTTATTTTTCCTACGTTTACAATTTCAGAATTGGAAATTCTAACAAATTTATCCTTCTTCAATTTGTCTTCCATTTCATACAATCTCTCTTTTATTCTGTACTGCCTGTCTAATGTAGAAACAAATACCTGCTTGTCAGCAGAATATATTCTGATTATATCCGACTGCAAAATCATATATGTATGTTCTCCGTCATACACTTTAAGCTTCTGCTCAAAAATATCGCTTATTGTATCGTATATTTCTTTTGCTTTTATATCTTTAGATTCTGTACATACATGTATTTCGGGTTCCGTATATTTTTTATCGGTCTTGTATTTTATGATCATATATTCACCATCCGTTTTGATAATGTCATGTGACATTTATTTGCTTAAGCTGATAATTGTATTATACACATTTATTATTTTTTGAAAATATAATGAGGACAGATGGTCGTTCTGCAACGACAAGTGGTAAAAAAAGGACAAGCTGCATATCAAACAGCTTGTCCTTTTGCCCGGTCTGACCGATTTATTATCAAATCTTTAATTAATGATGGAATAATCTGATTCCGGTGAAGCACATAGCAATATCATACTTATTACATGTATCAATAACATTGTCATCTCTGATTGAACCACCAGGCTGTGCAATGTATCTTACACCGCTTCTGTTAGCTCTTTCAACATTGTCACCAAATGGGAAGAATGCATCTGAGCCAAGTGCAACATCTGTAAGAGTGTCAAGCCACGCTCTTCTCTCTTCTCTTGTAAACACCTCCGGCTTTTCTGTGAAGAAGTTCTCCCAAATGCCATCAGCCAATACATCCATGTAATCATCACTCATATAAACATCGATTGTATTATCTCTGTCTGCTCGACCAATCTTCTCCTTAAACGGAAGATTAAGCACCTTTGGTGACTGACGGAGATACCAGTTGTCTGCCTTCTGTCCTGCAAGTCTTGTACAATGAATTCTTGACTGCTGTCCTGCACCAATACCGATTGCCTGTCCGCCTTTAGCGTAACATACTGAATTTGACTGAGTATACTTTAATGTAATCATTGCAATGGCAAGGTCAATCTTAGCCTGCTCAGGGATATTTTTATTATTTGTAACAATATTTGCAAAAAGCTCATCATCGATAACAAGCTCATTTCTTCCCTGCTCGAAGCTTACGCCGTAAACATCCTTAGTTTCCAATTCAGCAGGAACATAGTTCTCATCTATCTCGATAACGCAGTAGTTACCTTTCTTCTTTGCAGAAAGTATCTCTAAAGCTTCCGGCTCATAACCGGGTGCAATTATACCATCTGAAACTTCTCTTTTTACAAGCATAGCCGTTGCAACATCACATACATCTGAAAGCGAAATAAAATCACCGAATGAAGACATTCTGTCTGCACCTCTTGCTCTTGCATATGCATTTGCAAGCGGTGTCAATTCTCCCATGTCATCTACCCAGTAAATTTTTCTTTCAACATCTGAAAGCGGAAGTCCTACAGCAGCACCTGCAGGTGAAACATGCTTAAATGAAGTAGCCGCAGGAAGACCTGTTGCCTTCTTAAGCTCCTTTACAAGCTGCCATCCGTTCAATGCGTCAAGCAAATTAATATATCCCGGCTTACCGTTTAATATTTTGATTGGAAGCTCACTTCCATCCTTCATAAATACTCTTGAAGGCTTCTGATTTGGGTTGCATCCGTATTTAAGCTGCATTTCGTTCATTTTTCTCTCCTCCTGAACCATATCATTGGATAATTATTTATTCTTATTGATAATCTTTGTCTCGTATTTTCCTGTAGCGATATCAATATATCTTACGAAAAGTGATACCTTGTTCTCCTCATTTAAGCTATTCCATACAGTATCGGCAAATTCGTCCATATCGTTTGGAAGCTCAAGTAATACAGGCTCTCCCTCAAAGCTTGGAAGCGGATTTCCGTCACCCATGTATGTATGAATAAATCTTCCTACTCCCGGTTGCGGATTTGAGTAAGCAAATGTAAATCTGTTGCATGACTCAGGATTTCCGTCATCACTCTTTAAGATTGACATAGCAAAATTGTAATCACCGTCTTCTATATGAAGAATACCTGAAATTCTTGGAGTATAATTTGGCGCATCAGGCTCAAACTCTCTTGTTCTTAAAGACTGTTCAAATGTATTCTGCTTATCCATAAGCTCATAAATTGTATCTGTCTGGTCACCGTTTGTAACGATAGTCTTGTTGCCGAGAACTCTTACAGGTGCATAAATTATAAGACTTGGATCTTCAAGCTTAGATGGGTCAAATGCCTCTGTTCTGATTCCTTCTCCTTCTGTTACAAAAACTCTGTTACGGCTGTTTTCACTTCTTCCCATGATAAAATATGCAATTGCTGCCTTTGTTCCATCAGGTGTCTTTCCGATGATAATACCTCTTCCCGGATAAGTTGTGCTGCTTAATTCTTCTTTGATTGTTTTCTTTACCATTTTTATCTGTATACCTTTCTTATTATTTGTTTATTTATTTTCTAAATATTATCATAACAAATTTACTATTCTCAAATAATATACACGCTTTATGAATTATATCCATCAGGATTTTGGCTTTGCCATCTCCATGAGTCTGCACACATTTCTTCGATTCCGTATTGTGCTTCCCATCCAAGTTCTTCCTTTGCAAGTGTAGCATCGGAATAACAGGTTGCTATATCCCCCGGTCTTCTAGGCTTTATCTCGTATGGAATTTCTTTTCCGCATGCTTTTCCGAATGCCTTGATGACATCGAGAACACTGTATCCTTTTCCTGTTCCGAGATTGTAAACTTTTACTCCCGGCTTTGTAACAAGCTTATCTATAGCTTTCACATGACCAACGGCAAGGTCGACAACATGGATATAATCTCTTACTCCTGTTCCATCCGGTGTATCATAATCATTTCCAAAAACACCTACGCAAGGAAGCTTTCCGATTGCAACCTGTGCTACATATGGCAAAAGATTGTTTGGTATACCTTTTGGATCTTCGCCAATAAGACCGCTCTTGTGCGCTCCAATAGGGTTGAAGTATCTGAGAAGTATTACATTCCATTCTTCATCTGCCGTATGCAAATCCGTTAATATCTGCTCAAGCATGTGTTTTGTCCATCCATAAGGATTTGTACATACACCCTTTGGACACTTCTCCGTAATCGGAATAAATGCCGGTTCACCATATACTGTAGCTGACGAAGAAAAAATAATATTTTTGCATCCGTTTTCCCGCATTGCTTTACACAAATTAAGGGTACCCGCAATATTATTCTCGTAATATTCCAATGGCTTTGCAACGGATTCACCAACTGCCTTAAGACCTGCAAAATGAATAACCGCATCAGGTTTTTCTGTCGCAAATATGTCCATCATTCCATTTTCGTCACGTATATCTGCTTTATAGAATTTCAAATCTTTTTTTGTAATATACTTTATTCTTTCAATCGACTTTTCACTGGAATTGTATAAATTATCAATAACAACAACGTCATAACCTGCATTTAACAGCTCAACGCATGTATGACTTCCTATATATCCGGCTCCACCTGTTACCAATATTTTCATGTGAATCAAATCTCCTTTCTACTCACTATTTTTCATTATAACAAACCAATTTCAAAAATAATAGCTTAAATAATTATTTTATAGTTAAAAATATAAATCAGCTTATTTTGTTATAATGAGCAGTTTTATTGATTAATAATTATAAGTATGATACAATTCAAATATCTTTTTTTGAAGGGAGAAATCAAAAGTGAGTTATATTATTAGTTGTTGTTCAACTGCTGATTTATCCAAAGAATATTTTGAAAGCAGAAACATAAATTATGTTTGTTTTCATTATCAGTTAGATGGTGTCGATCACTTAGATGATTTAGGGCAGACTATGTCATTTAAAGATTTTTACACAGCTTTGGATAACGGTGCTGAACCAAAGACATCTCAGATTAATGTTGAGGAATACGAGGAATATTTCACAAAATTTTTAGATGAAGGATACGATATTGTTCATCTTTGTTTATCCTCCGGTATTTCCGGTTCATATAATTCTGCCAATATTGCAAAGGAACTGCTTACGGAAAAATTTCCTGACAGAAAGATTTATATAATCGATTCCCTTGCTGCTTCATCAGGTTTCGGACTGTTGATGGATAAAATTGCAGATTTGCGTGACGAAGGTATGCCTATAGAGCAATTAGTTGACTGGATTGAAAATAACAAGCTTGATTTGAATCATTGGTTTTTCTCTTCTGACTTAAAATTCTTTATCAAGGGTGGAAGGGTTTCAAAAGCATCCGGTTTCATTGGCGGTATGCTTAATATTTGCCCGCTTCTCAATGTAGATAACAGCGGACATTTGATTCCACGAATGAAAATACGAACGAAAAAGAAAGCAATTCGTGCCTGTGCGGATAAAATGACAGAGCTTGCCAAAAACGGAACGGATTATGACGGCAAATGTTTTATTTCTCATTCTGCATGCTATGAAGATGCAAGAGCCCTTGCCGATATTATCGAAGAAAGCTTCCCTAAATTAAATGGTAAGGTTTCGATATTCGACATAGGTACAACAATAGGAAGTCATACAGGTCCCGGAACAGTGGCATTATTTTTCTGGGGTCAAAAAAGAGTCGATTAGTATTATTTTGAATTGAATACAGCAAATAAAAAAGCCGGTTAAAAACCGACTTTTTATTTGCTGTATTCGCTTTTTATATATTTTTTAGCATGTAAACTACAAAACTCACCTTTTCAAAACGGTTATTTCTATATATATGCGACTGATTGGTATCAAATCTGTAAACCTGGTCAACTGTTACATCCTGTATTTTTCCGTTGCACTCAATCGTAACAACACCTGCCGTAACGATAACATATTCTCTTGTTTTCTCGCCATGGCCTCCACTCATATAAATTCCACCCGGTTCAATGTCCATCTTGTACATTTCCAGACAATTATTGTCGTTAAACGGAAGACAGTTCCATATCCTGTAACCGCCCTCAAGTTCTTTGACCGGAATTAATTCTTTTATATCCACAATCATATTTTCTACCGGTGGAGATTCAAGCAAATCATTTATTTGTATTCTTAGACCAGCTATTATTTTCTCCAGCACGCCAAGAGACGGATTGGCTGAACCATTTTCAATTTGTGAAAGCATGCTTTTGCTTACTCCTGTCTGTTCAGCAAGCATATCAAGGCTAAGTCCCTTAGCAGCTCGTATTCGTTTTAAATTAAAAGCAACATTTTGTGATAAATAATCCATAATTTCCTCATTTCATGTATTAACGTACAACTCTGAAGTTCTTGACCATAACACCGAGATTTGCCGCCTGTTCCGAAAGCACTGCCGTTGACGCTGCTGTTTCTTCGACTGTCGCAGTATTTGTCTGAATTACATCTGAAATATTATGTATCTCAACCTGAAAACCTTTTGTTTTTTCTGTCTGTTCCTT
Source organism: uncultured Lachnospiraceae bacterium (assembly GCA_945787485.1). Taxonomy (GTDB): domain Bacteria; phylum Bacillota; class Clostridia; order Lachnospirales; family Lachnospiraceae; genus Coprococcus_C. The sequence continues at coordinate 3,792 of CALZHV010000054.1, read as the reverse complement.
CGTATCCTCAGATATTGTTTCAAACGCCTGAGCAATTTCAGAAGAATTTATTACAATATCAGACAAGCTTCCAAATGTTGAATCTGCACAAATCTTTGCTTCATTAATATATTTTAAGCAGTCGTTAATAAGCTCTTCCGTCTTGCGTGATGATTCTCCACACTTTTGTGCAAGTCCTCTTACTTCTTCCGCAACAACAGCAAAACCATTTCCGTACTCACCGGCTCTTGCCGCCTCAACAGATGCATTAAGAGATAAAATGTTAGTCTGGAATGCTATATCATCGATTGTTGCAACGATTTTCTTAATGCTCGATGACATTGTTTCAATTTTACCGACCACATTTAAGAGCTCCTTCATCTGGTTATTTGCATTATTTATTTGAGAATCAAGCTCTCCTAACTGTCTGTTTACAGTTTCCTCATTTTCAAAATTACTATTTATTTTATCAACAATTATACACAGATTCTCATCCAAAACCTGAATTGAATTCGCCTGCGCAATCGTACCTTGTGACAGTGCGGATGTTGCCTGTGCCAATTCCCTTGAACCTGTATCTACACTAACTACCGCATTTTGCACTTCAACAATAAGCTGGTTCAGTGTGGATTTAATGAAATTAACAGAATTAGAAAGACTGTCAAAATCTCCCGGATACTGATCCATATTTCTTATTGTCAAATCATATCTTGAAATACTTCCAAGTATATTATTTGCCTGTCCTATTATTCCTGACAATGTTTCTACAAGAGATGCTGTTGTATTTTGCAATACAGCAACCTCGTCACTTCCTGTTGAAGTATCAACCCTGACGTCAAGGTTACCTGCTGCGACCTCCAAAAGAGCATCTTTGACCTTATTTATCGGTTTGCTTATACCGGCAGCGATAATTGTTGAAATAACAACTGCTAAAATAATTGCAACAATTATTAAGATAATTAAAATATTGCGCACAATATTAATATCTCTTGAAAAATCCGATTCCGGTGCCGCAATTACTATACTCCATCCGTTTGTATTTAAAACAGGACCAAATCCACATGTTATTTTTTTGTCATCGTAATAATAACTTCCGTTTCCGGATTTTCCTGACAAAATGTCATCAGCTATTGATGAAATATTATTTTCTTTATCTTTGATATTATATTCGAGAATCAAATCATGGTTGGGATGTACGATTATGTTTCCCTCATCATCTAAAAGGTATGCATAACTGTTATCACTCATTTTTATTGTTTCTATAATATCTTCAATGAAGTTGATATCAAGTCTGAAATACACAACACCTTTAATTGAATTGTTATTATCATATATTGGTGCAGCAATACTAACACCGTATGTACCCGTGTATTTGCTTAATGTAATGTCCGAAACATTTGTTTTTCCTTCAAGTGCAAGCTGTACATACTCTCTGTCACTAAAATCAGTTCCGTCATTTATACTTATCCCGTTTTTATCAAGAATATTTGCACTTGTAAATCCATATGTTTCAACAAATGTATCAAGATACTCTGCTTTTTTCTCAGCCGGTTTTGTTCCTGATACGACATCGTCTTTCCCCACTAAAGTGACAATGTTCATATAATCCTCAAGCTGTTTTGATATATGATTTGATGCAAGAGTTGCAGATGTATTCATACTATCCTGTATTATTTTGTTTGATGCCTTCTCACTTTCAAAAATCAAAACATTACCCATAACAAGCAAAAAAGCAACAATTGTTACGCAAAATGACAGTTGTATTTTTGTCTTTAGTTTCATATTGTACCTCCCAACTCTCTGATTTGTTCATTATGTTATCTGTCGTATTGTGAACAAAATACATTATTCATTATATCAAGTTACAAATCTCAAGTCAATTTCACAATACAATATATTGAACAATATATTGAACATTTTACACCTGATTAATTATTGATAATATAAAGCTTATTATTGATAATTCACTGTTAAATAGTTATAATGTCGTTATTATATGTATAAAACAAGTGAGGTTAAATATGAAAAAGATAATTAATCTTATCGAAGAAATCTTAGCAGATGCCTTTGATAATTGCGGCTATGACAAAAAATATGCAAAGGTTACTTTATCAAACAGACCGGACCTTTGCGAATTCCAGTGTAACGGTGCCATGTCAGCTGCAAAGGAATATCATAAAGCACCTATTATGATTGCAAACGATATAATTCCGTTAGTAAAAGAGCATTCTTATTTTTCATCAATAGAAGCAGTCAATCCGGGCTTCATAAATATTAAGCTTAATCCTGCTTTCCTTGCCGACTATGTAAATGATATGGCAAATGCAGACAAATTCGGATGTACAGATATCGGAGAAGGCAAAACAATCGTAATTGATTACGGCGGACCAAATGTCGCAAAGCCACTTCACATTGGTCATTTAAGACCTGCCATTATCGGTGAAAGTATAAAACGCATAAAGCGCTTTTCAGGTTACAACGTAATTGGTGATGTTCATCTTGGTGACTGGGGTTATCAGATGGGACTTATTATAGAATCTCTCAAGGAACAGCACCCTGATATTTTTGAAACAGCTTCATTGGAGGAATGTGGTGTTACCGTTTCTGTCTTGGAAGAGGTTTATCCTGCTGCAAGCAAACGTGCCAAGGAGGATGAAGAATTTGCCGCAAGAGCTCACGAAGCAACATACAAGCTTCAGAATAAAAATCCTGAATATTATAATTTGTGGAAGAAGATAATAGACATTTCTGTTACCGACTTAAAGAAAAATTACAGCAACTTAAATGTGGACTTTGACCTTTGGATGGGAGAAAGCGACGCACAGCCATACATTCCTGATATGGTTGAAATGATGAAAGAAAAGGGCTTTGCATACGAAAGCAATGGTGCTCTTGTAGTTGATGTTGCTGAAGAAACAGACAAGAAGGAAGTACCTCCGTGTATCATAGTAAAATCTGACGGAGCTTACCTATATTCAACAACCGACCTTGCAACCATAGTTCAAAGAGTACAGGATTACAAGCCTGCACAGATTATATATGTAGTTGATAAACGTCAGGAAATGCATTTCAAGCAAGTATTCAGATGTTCAAAGAAAACCGGAATCGTATCAGGTGATACGGAATTGTTCTTTGTAGGATTTGGTACAATGAATGGTGCTGACGGAAAACCATTCAAAACAAGAGACGGTGGTGTTATGCGTCTTGAAAAGCTTATCGGCGATGCCACTGCTTCAATCTACGACAAAATTAAAGACCGTGACGATATGACAGAGGATGAGGCTGCTTCTATTGCCAAGATTGTAGGTTTGTCAGCAATTAAATATGGCGATTTATCCAATCAGGCTTCAAAGGATTACATATTTGACATTGACAGATTCTGTGAATTTGAGGGAAACACAGGACCTTATATCCTTTATACAATGGTTCGTATCAAATCAATACTTCGCAAATGCCAACTTGATAATGCAATAGACAGCTGCGATTACAAAATATTACCTGCCGTAAGCGACAGTGAACGTGATTTACAGCTTAAGCTTACAAATCTTATAGAATTAGTTGAGCAGGCATGTAACGAAAATGCACCTCACAAGATTTGCCAGTATCTCTATGATATAGCAAACAGCTTCAACGGCTTCTATCATCAGAACAACATTATTAAAGAAGAAGACAAAGAAAGACAAAAAAGCTTCCTTGCTCTTATTATTCTGGCATACAGAATTCTCAAGCAGGGAATTGATCTTCTCGGTTTTGATGCACCTGACAGAATGTAATTTAAATATTAAATTATTAATTTTTAAATTATCTATTTAA
>CALZHV010000053.1 GCA_945787485.1 uncultured Lachnospiraceae bacterium | reverse complement strand
TATATATGACGATATAAGCTTGGATGTAGGAAAATTACGTATACGAAAAAAGGGTAGCGCAGGCGGACATAATGGTATAAAGAATATCATTGCGCACCTCGGAACAGATGAATTTACCCGAATAAAGGTTGGTGTAGGAGAAAAACCAAAGCATATGGATTTGGCGGATTATGTTTTGGGAAGATTTTCTCCGGAAGAACAGCCAATAATAAGAGATGCCGCAGACAGGGCAAGAGAAGCGGTAGAGCTAATTATTACTGAGGGTGAAGATAAGGCTATGAATAAATTTAATTAATAAATAGGAGGCTCTTTATTATGCAGTCTATAGTTGCAGCATTTAGAGAGAATCCGGGATTTGATGCAATAGATGAGGCAATACAAAAAAACAGTCTTCCTGTTCATGTGACAAGTCTTGATAAACGATTGCAGAATGTATTTGTTGAGGCTGTAACGAAGGGCACCGGTAAGAAGCTTATTGTTACTTACGATGAGCGTCGTGCACAGGAGCTTGTAGATAATTATAAGCTTTACAACAGAAATGTTTATTATTATCCGGCAAAGGATGTTTTGTTTTATTATGCTGATGTGCATAATAATGTCATGGTTCAGAAAAGACTAGACATATTTAAACGTATTTCAGAGGGCGAGAATATTACGGTAGTCACAAGCATTGACGGCTTGATGGATAAAATTCCCCCTCTTTCTTCTATTGTAAGAGGTAAACTCACAATTTCTGTAAATGATACATTGTCTGAAAAGGACTTTTCCGGAAAATTGACAGATCTTGGATATGAAAAAGTATATATGGTTGAGGAAACAGGGCAGTTTTCTGTTCGTGGAGGTATAATTGATATATACCCACTTACGGAAGAGTGCCCATATCGTGTTGAGCTTTGGGGCGATGACGTAGAATCTATTCGTATGTTTGATGTGGAAAGCCAACGTTCGATTATGGAATGTGATGCTATAGATGTCTATCCTGCAGGTGAAATGATTCTAAGTGATGACAGAATCAATAAAGGCTTAAAAAAGATTAAGGAAGAATATAAGACGCAATATGAAGCACTTCGCAAAGAATTCAGAACAGAGCAGGCAGCAAGACTTAAGTCCATGGTTGATTCTGTTGAAGAAGAGCTTAAGGAGTTTAACTCTACCATGGGTTTGGACAGCATGGTTGAATATTTTTATGATGACACAGTGTCGTTCCTTGATTATTTCGATGAGGATACATTTATTTTTATTGATGAACCTGAACGTGTATCAAGCAGAAGTGTGGGATATGAGACAGAATTTGCATATTCTATGCAGAGCAGACTTGAAGGTGGTTTTGTGCTGCCTACTCAGGCAAATGTACTTTATGACAGTCGTAAAACCTGTGCAAGACTTGCCAACAGGAAATGTATACTCATGTCGGATATTTATAAGAAGCAGATTGCCTGGGGTGAAAAAAGCTTTATAAACATGCCGTCGAAAGATTTGGTCAGCTATAATAACAGCTTTGAACAGCTTGTGTCAGATATAACAAAATGGAAGAAAAAAGGTTATAAAATAATAATAATGTCGCCATCAGCGACAAGGGGTAAAAGGCTTGCTTCAAATCTCAAAGTCAATGATATTGAAGCATATTTCACAGATGACAATAGCAGAATAGTAAAGCCGTCAGAGGTAATGATTTTGCTTGGACGAGTTGATACAGGTTTTGAATCTGATTTATGTAAACTTGTTCTTATCAGTGAAAGTGATATTTTTACTTCAAAGGAAATAAAAAAGAGAAAAAAATTACCTAAGTATAAGGGCGATAAAATAAGTGGCTTTGCCGATATAAGCGTTGGTGATTACGTAGTTCATGAAAGACACGGAGTCGGTATCTATCGCGGTATAGAGAAGGTTGAAACAGATGGACGCCTCAAAGACTATATTACAATCGAATATGCGAAGGGAAGTAAGCTTTTTGTACCTGTGGAACAGCTTGATATGATAGGAAAATTGTCAGGTAAAGATGGTGCCGCAAAAAAGCTTAACCGTCTTGGCGGAAGTGACTGGGAAAAAGTAAGACAACGTGTAAGAGGGCATGTTGATGATATTGCAGACGAATTGATGAGATTGAATGCAATAAGGTCGACAACGAAGGGCTTTTCATATTCTGAGGATACTGTATGGCAGAAGGAATTTGAAGAATTGTTTCCTTATGAGGAAACCTTGGACCAGCAAAAGGCAATTGATGATACGAAGCGAGATATGGAAAGCGATAAAATAATGGACCGCCTTGTGTGTGGTGATGTTGGTTTCGGCAAAACAGAGGTTGCGATAAGGGCAGCGTTTAAGGCGGTTCAGGACAACAAACAGGTTGCATATCTCGTTCCGACAACAATTCTTGCTGAACAGCACTACGAGAATTTCTGTGAACGTATGAAAGATTTTCCTGTAAATATAAAGATGCTTTCGCGATTTTGCACACCTAAAGAAGTGAAAGAAACAATTCAGAATATGAAAACAGGTATGGTTGACATTGTCATAGGAACGCACAGACTGTTGTCTAAGGATATAGAATTTAAAAATTTAGGTCTTCTTATTATAGATGAGGAACAGAGATTTGGTGTTAAGCATAAAGAGCAGATAAAGCACTTAAAACAAAATGTAGATGTGTTAACGCTGACGGCGACACCTATCCCGAGAACGCTTCATATGAGTCTTGTCGGGCTTAGAGATATAAGTCTTCTGCAGGAGGCACCGGTTGACCGTATGCCTATACAGACCTTTGTTATGGAATATAATCTTGAGTTTGTAAAAGAAGCAATCAACAGAGAACTTAACAGAAATGGTCAGGCATATTATGTGTATAACAGAGTTAATTCCATAGAAACAATAACAAACGAATTAAGGTCTGTTCTTCCGTCGGCTACAATAGAGTATGCACATGGCAAGATGAATGAACGTGAGCTTGAAGACATAATGCACAGATTTATCAAAAAGGAAATCGATGTTCTTGTGTCGACAACAATTATAGAAACCGGTCTTGATATACCTAATGTAAATACTATAATTATTCATGATGCTGATAACTTTGGGTTATCCCAGTTGTATCAATTAAGAGGTCGAGTGGGAAGATCAAACAGAAGTGCATATGCCTTTTTGCTGTATAAGCGCGATAAAATGATAAAAGAAGTCGCCGAAAAAAGACTTAAGGCAATTAGAGACTTTACAGAGCTTGGCTCAGGTTATAAGATATCAATGAAGGACCTTGAAATACGAGGTGCAGGAAATATAATCGGACAGGAACAGTCCGGTAACATTGAAGCGGTAGGATATGACCTTTATTGTAAAATGCTTCAGGACGCTATAAAGAAGTTGAATGGTGATGAGGTAAAAATTGATTTCAATACCTGTGTGGAACTTCCGATAGATGCATATATTCCGGATACTTATGTAAAGAACGAATATATGAAGCTTGATTTGTACAAACGTATTTCAAAATGTGTGTCGCTTGAAGAAAATGATGCTATAATAGAGGAAGTAAAGGACAGGTTTGGAGAACCGCCTAAATCTTTTTTACGTCTTTTGGATGTTGCGCACATAAAAGCCGAAGCGGAAAAGGCTTATATAACTGATATAAAGTATCTAAATGATGAGTTAAGATTTTCAATATGGCAAACTGCACCTGTAAAGCCTGAACGTATGGATATGCTTTTAAAACGATACAAGGGCAAAATGAAATTTGTACCAAATGCAATTCCGGAGCTTAGAGTTAAATCGTCGAAGCTGATTCAGGAAGAGCTTATTGAGCAGGTGCTAAAATGTATAGAAGATATAAAATTTCTGACAGAGTAATCTTTTGTTAAATAGGAGAACCGATGTGAAAAGAACAAAAAATAAAAACATAGATTTTGATGAAAAACAAAAAAGAAGTCTAACGTTTAAAATTTTACTTGGCTGTGTAGGCGTAATTTTGCTTGTCATATTGGGATATCAGCTTGTAGATACTTTTACTAAGGACCAGGGGCCTGTTTTGGAAGATCCGACAGCGGTATTTAGATATGGTAATGAGAATATATATAAAGGTGAAGTGTATATATATGCAAAGACAACCATGCAGAAATATGAGGCAAAGTACGGAACAGGAATATGGCAACAGGTGTTGCCGGAAAATAATGGCGAAATATCAGTAGTTGAACTCACGAAAAAAGAAGTTGTAGATACGATTGTAAAAACCAAGACATATTGTGCACATGCTGCAGACTATAATATAGAGTTAAGTGATGAAGAAAAAGAAGCAATAAAAGCAGATGCGGAAAGCTTCTATAAAGGTCTGACTGATGAAGAGATATCTACGTTGGAATTAACACAGGATATAATATATAATGTCATGGAAGAAAATGTAATAGCCAATAAAGTAGAAGAAAGTGTGCTTATTGACTATAACATAGAAATTTCGGATGAGCAGGCAAGAATGACAACCTTTTATGATATGTATTTTAACTGTTTTACATTGGATAGCAATGGTAATATTATTCCGTTCGATGAAGAAGAAAAAAAGAAACAGTATGAGAATGCCGTTTCAGCAAGCGGAACGCTTGCAACATCTGAGATCTCTGACCAAAAGGACAAATTTTCCATACAAAAGCTTGCTGAGTATTATAATTTGACTGAAGCAGAAGAAAAAACATTATCTCCGTCACAGATAAAACAAATCTATGGTGAGGAAATATATGATTTGCTTTATTCGATGGAAAATGGTCAATATAGCATAGTAGTAGAAAGTGAGTATGGTTATCATATATTTGAAATGATTGCACTTACTGATCCTAAGGCTACAATGCAAAGAAAACAGGAACTCACTGAGAAGAATACGGATGAGCTTTTGGAAACACGCTTGAATGTCTGGAAGGAAGCTATTGATAACACGTTTTCTTATCCGGAATCGGTAAATATGGAAGTGTATGATACAATTACTTTAGATTAAAAATATAAGCCTGTTATATGCCCGAAAAACGGATATATAACAGGCTTATATTTTTGCTTTATTAAATGCCGAGTAAGTGAGATGCTATCTGGAAATAGACGAGCAGAGAAATGGCATCTACAATAGTTGTGATAAATGGACTCGCCATAACAGCCGGGTCAAAGCCTATTTTTTTTGCCAAAATAGGTAATGTACAACCGACAAATTTAGCAACAACAACAACGATTGTAAGAGTTGCACATACAATAAATGCTATTTGTACACTGACTCTGTCTATTATAAGAAGCTTGGCAAAGTTTGCGACGGCAAGAGTCAAACCACATATTAAAGCTACAAGTAATTCCTTTAGCTGGATTTTAAAGATGTCTTTAAATTCTATTTCGTTAAGTGACAAACCACGAATGATTGTTACAGATGCCTGACTACCGGCATTTCCTGCGGTATCCATAAGCATAGGTATAAATGCGGTTAGTACGACATAGGTTCCTAATGCGTTCTCGTAATGCTGTATTATGCTTCCTGTAAATGTAGCAGATATCATGAGAAGCAGCAACCATGGAATACGTTTTTTGTATGTTTCAAATATGCCGGTTTTCATATATGGCTTATCTGTTGGCATAATAGCAGCCATCTTTTCGATATCTTCTGTATTTTCGTCCTGCATGACATCCATAGCATCGTCGAAGGTTACAATTCCGACGAGACGGTTTTCCTTATCTACTACAGGCATCGCAAGGAAATCGTATTTGTCAAAGTTATGAACAACATTTTCCTTGTCGTCGAGAGTGTTTACACTGATAATATTTGTTTCCATTATGTCTCCGATAATATCGGAGTAGCTTGAAAGCAAAAGGTCCTTTACGGTTACAATACCCTGGAGAATATTTTGCTCGTTTGTAACATAACAGGTGTAGATTGTTTCCTTGTCAATTGCAAGCTTTCTGATTCTCTCAAATGACTGTTCTACCGTCATGTTTTTCTTGAGACTGACATACTCTGTTGTCATGATGCTTCCGGCACTGTCTTCCGGATAATTCATTATTTCATTGATAATCTTTCTTGTTTCAGGGTCAGTGTGTTTGAGAATACGTTTTACAACGCTTGCAGGCATTTCTTCAAGCATGTCAACGGTATCATCAACGTAAAGGTTGTCAACGATTTCTCTAAGTTCCCTATCTGAAAAGGCTCGAATAAGTACCTCTTGAATATCGCTTTCAAGGAATGCAAATGTATCGGCAGCTGCTTCTTTTGGCAATATTCTAAACACAATAACCTGATATCTTGACGGCAGGTGAGCAAGCATACTCGCTATATCTGCTTCGTTCATATCCTGGACAAGCTCTTTAGCAGAGTGTATTTTCTTGTTGTCGATGAGCTCGATAAGCTCTTCAATTATTGCATCCATGTTTTCCATCGGGCCTTTCCTCCTTTTGTATATTATAGTTTTATATGATTGCAAATAAAAAGCTTCAATCCTCGTGGATTGAAGCTTGTAAGCATCTTTTGATGACAATTAATGTGTGCCGGTTGAACCAAAACCGCCGGTTCCTCTTATTGTATCATCCAATTCATCTACAACATCAAATGTAGCAGTAATATAAGGAGTTATAACCAACTGGGCAATACGTTCCTGAGGCTCTATAGTCGCCGGTACATTTGAATGGTTGTGAAGTGCAACCATTACTTCTCCACGATAATCTGAATCTATTACACCTACTTTGTTTGCGGGGGCAAGCCCCTTCTTAGAGGCTAATCCACTGCGGGCATAAATCAGACCTGCATAACCTTCAGGGAGAGCCATAGCTAAACCTGTTGGAACTAAAGTTGTTTCTCCGGGATTAATTGTCAGGACAGCATCGATACAAGCATACAAATCTGCACCGGCTGCGTTGGCGGAGCCGTATGTTGGAATTGTAGCATTTGGCTTTAATTTTTTTATATTCATAGCAATATTTGTAACCATTGTATTATCCTTTCCGAAGATTGATTTATTATATTTAAATATTTTTATCGATTTCATCCCATAGAACAATGCTGTCTGTCTTAAGGGATTTTGGAACATCTATAATTCTCTGATTGGAAGAACCTCGAAATCTTAGCTTTAAATCCTTTAATTCTTCGATAAATTTACCATCGACAAGTATATCTATATAAGAAATTAATTCTCTTGTTTCCGGCCACTTAACCATCATATCACATTTTATATCTTTTTCAAAGTCAAAACCTGTATAACACCAAAGATTTTTTTGCGGATAAGCTTCTTTAAACTCTCTTACAAGAGGGAGTAAGCCTTGCTGGTTGGTATATTCAAAAGGTTCTCCTCCTAAAAGGGATAATCCTTTCATATAGTCCGGTTCAAGACATTTTATGATTTTGTCTATCTCTGCCCGGGTAAACGGATTTCCGTAATTGAAATCCCATGCTTCCTGATTAAAGCAGTTTTTGCAATGATGAGTGCAACCGGAAACAAAAAGAGAAACTCGAATTCCCGGTCCGTTTGCCACATCAAATTCTTTTATTGTTGCATAATTCATTATTTCACTTCCTGACTTTTGCGTGTATTTAACAGGAAATTCATACCTGTTTTCTGAATATAAAAAGGCTATTTCAATTCCTGTTAAGTTAAAAGAAATAGCCTTTGCTTCATTGTTTTTATAAGTGAAGTACTCTTGATTTTATCTCTTTGGTTTTTCCGACATTCCAGAAGTTTTCACCGAGATATCCACATGTACGTCGCGTTACATTCATCTTTGAATGATCCTTGTTTCCACATTGCGGACATACCCATTCGTTTTCATCATTTATAGTGATTTCACCATCATAGTCACATACATGGCAATAATCTGATTTAGTATTGAACTCTGCATATTGTATATTGTCATAGATGAAACGAACAACCTCTTCGAGAGCGTCCAGGTTATGTCTCATGTTTGGTATTTCAACGTATGAAATAGCACCACCTGAAGATATTGTCTGGAATTGACTTTCAAATCTGAATTTGCTAAATGCGTCAATCTTTTCACGAACATCCACATGATAAGAATTGGTGTAGTAGCCTTTGTCTGTAATATCAGGTATTGTACCAAATCTTTCCTGGTCAATTCTTGCAAATCTGTAGCAAAGTGATTCGGCAGGAGTTCCGTAAAGACCAAAACCAAGTCCTGTTTCTGCTTTCCATTTATCACATGCCGCACGAAGCTTTTTCATAACCTTAACAGCGAACTCCTCACCTTCAGGAGCAGTATGACTTACGCCCTTCATAAGCTTTGTAACCTCGTAAAGACCAATATAGCCAAGTGAGATTGTAGAATAGCCATCCATGAGGAGTTTGTCGATTTTCTCGCCCTTCTTTAATCGTGCGATTGCACCATATTGCCAATGGACAGGACTTACATCTGACGTTATGCCAAGAAGTGCATGGTGACGACACATGAGTGCTTCAAAACATAATTCAAGTCTTTCGTCAAGCATCTTCCAGAACTTTTCTTCGTCGCCCTTTGCGATAATACCAATCTGTGGGAGGTTAAGACTTACAACACCCTGGTTGAAACGTCCTTCCCACTTGTAATTGCCATCCGAATCCTTCCAAGGTGAAAGGAATGAACGACAACCCATACATGAGAATACATTTCCTTCGTAGTTCTCACGCATTTTCTTAGCTGATATATAGTCAGGGTATAATCTCTTAGCTGAACATTTTACTGCGAGCTTTGTAATGTAATCATATTTGCCGCCCTTTAAACAATTGTGCTCATCAAGAACATAAATAAGCTTAGGGAAAGCAGGGGTTACATAAACACCCTTTTCATTTTTTATTCCTTCAAGACGCTGACGAAGTATTTCTTCTATAATGATAGCATTTTCTTCGACATATTCATCCTTAGGATCAAGATTAAGGAAGAGTGTTACAAAAGGAGACTGTCCGTTTGTAGTCATCAAAGTATTAATCTGATACTGGATAGTCTGAACACCTGAACGAAGCTCATCATTCAATCTGTCTCTTGCCATTTTTTCTAATATAGCATCTTCAATTGTATCGCCGAATTCTTCAACAAGCTTTGACTTGTATTTGTTGTAACTTTTTCTAAGATATTTGCCAAGGTGTCTTATATCAACTGACTGACCGCCGTACTGGCTGCTGGCAACAGATGAAATAATCTGAGTCATTACAGTGCAGGCAACCTGGAAGCTCTTTGGACTTTCGATAAGCTTTCCGTTCATAACAGTTCCGTTGTCTAACATGTCACCGATATTTATGAGACAACAGTTGAATATTGGCTGAAGGAAATAATCTGCATCATGGAAATGTAAAACTCCTTCATCATGAGCCTTGGATATTTTTTCAGGAAGGAGAACTCTACGTGTGAGATCCTTTGAAACCTCGCCTGCAATTAAGTCTCTTTGAGTAGAAGCAACGGTTGCGTTCTTATTGGAATTTTCTTCCATTACATCCTTGTTTCTGTTCTGGATAAGACTTAAGATTGAGTCGTCAGTAGTATTTGCCTTACGAACAAGCTCTCTTGTATATCTGTAAATGATATATGTTTTTGCAAGAACAAATTTTTTGTCGTCCATAAGCTTTTGCTCTATGATATCCTGAATATCCTCAACAAGCATTCTGGAACGGTTCTTTGCTTCAATACTTTTGACAATTTCTTCGATTTTCTCGTCTGATATTTTTTCTGCATCTTCGACCTCGGCGTTGGCCTTTCTGATTGCAGTTACAATTTTGCTGCGGTCATATGTTACGGTATGACCGTCTCTTTTAATAACTTTCATTGAAATTACCCCTCGATGTAACTTATTTGATTTTGTAATTTTTGAGCGCACATAACAAACGTACCCCCACGATTTGTAATTATAGCACCATTATAATTAATTGTCCACTATATATTGTGAAAAAAATAGAAAAATACACAAGATGTTGTAAAAAGCATGTTTTTAATATGATTTTATCCCGGAAAATACTATATGATGTATAATTGGTAAAAAAATTATAGAAAAACAGAGATATAAATAAGTTAGTCGTCATATTAAAGAATACGGCTAAAGCCGAACAAAAGGAATGATAACACAACATATAGATTAAATCAATGTTTAAAACAGCTTTTTTTTACTAAATATAGTAAAATTTAATTTACCCCTTGACAATACGAAAACAGCTTTATTAGGAAATACTTGCCTTTTTAAAAGGAATGTTTTGTGATTAATGAGTGAAAGATATTAAAACATACTTTATTTTTTTTCGAAAATGTGTTATAAAAAGCTAGTGTACTTTGTAGAGTACTGTAAAAAGTGTAAAATGATTAAATTAATAAGAGGAGATATAATTTATGAAGAAATCATTTAAAGGGCTTGCTTGTGCAGTTGCTTTTGCAATGAGTGCTGCTTTATTGGCAGGATGTGGAAACTCTGATGGATTTAAAGATTCAAATGCTATGTCTGAAAAGTTCGGAGCATATTGTGAGCTTGGCGAGTATAAAGGCCTTTCATATGAAGGAACAGATACAGAGATAACGGAGGATATGATTCAGGAGAAGGTTAATTCGTTTATTGAGGAGTATGCAACAGAAGAGGATGTAACTGAAGGTACAGCAAAAAATGGTGATACCGTAAATATTGATTTTGTCGGAAGTATAGACGGTGTCGAATTTGAAGGTGGTTCAACTGAAGGAGCAGGATATGATTTAGAGCTTGGCGCAGGAGGAATGATAGACGGCTTCGAGGAGCAGATAGTTGGACATGATGTCGGAGAAAACTTTGATATTAATGTAACATTTCCTGAAGATTACGGTAATACAGACCTTAATGGTAAGGATGCAGTATTTAACATAACAATAAATTCACTTAAAATCAAAACATATCCTGAGTACAATGATGAGTTCGTAGCTGCAAATACAGATTACGCAACTTGTGATGAGTATGAAGCAAGCGTTAAAACTGAACTTGAGGCTGAATACGCTGAATCAGATAAGAGCGCAAAGAGAAGCTCGATAATCCAGCTTGTAATTGACAATACAACAATCAATGAGTTCCCGACACAGGAGACAGAGGCACTTATTAATAAAACAATAGAGGATGTTAAAAATGCAGCAACATCATATGGATATGATTACGAGACATATGTAACATCTGTTTATGGTATGGATTCAGAGGAATCATTTAAGGAATTTGTAGGCGAGCAGGCTAAGAATTTCCTTGAGGAAAAGATTATTATTTGTGCAATTGCAGATGCTGAGGGAATTGAAGTATCAAAGGATGAGATAGAAGAATATGCAAACAAGCTTGTTGAGCAATATCAGTTAGAAAGCAGAGAAGCACTTGACCAGTACTATGACAGTGATGATCTTATGTATTATACACTTGCCGAAAAGGTAGCAGATTGGCTTATCGATAATAATACAGCTGTAGCACCTGCTGAGGATGATGTGGAAGAATTAGAAGTGGAAACAGAATAAATAGTAAAAAGTATAAACAGAATATTATAATGTATAAACAGAATATTATTATAAAGTAAATTGACAGAAACAAATTAAAATGTTATTATGCTGATTGCGACGAGCAGTTGTGGCGGAATTGGCATACGCGCATGATTCAGGTTCATGTCTACGCAAGTGGGTGTGGGTTCAAATCCCATCAACTGCATAAAAAGGAGTATCGTTAGATGCTCCTTTTTTATTTTTTACATGGGAATCAGGGAAATTGACATATCAAATAAAAATGAGCAACTGAGGATTACTTGTTAATATAATTAAGAATAAGATAGTTATTTACATGTTTGCCTATGGTACAGTTTAATGTTATAATAGACTGGATATTTGTTAAAATATGGAGATTGGTATGGAAAAAAAACAAAACAAATGTATTCAAAAATTGAATATCGATGAGTTTTATGATGCTGTTTTGAATATGCAAAACGAAAATTCCAAGACTGCTCCGATAGATACAAATGTCTATGAGGTGGATGAGATAAATGAAAGCGGCAGCAGATGCTATCGTATTGTTCCAAGAGAGAACTTTAATGGCACTTACATCATATACATATATGGAAGTGGAAGCTACAGAAGAATGAGCTTCGAACAGTGGAAATTCATAATGCATGTTGCCGATTGTACTGATGTCGGATTGTTTATTCCCATGTATCCGTTAGCACCGAAAAATGATTGTAAAGATGTTTATAATGTGCTGGTAAATGCATACAAAAAATTCTCTATGGGAGTGGATGTTAAAAAGATAATTCTGATGGGGGATTCATTTGGTGCATGTCTTGCTTTAGGACTTACACTAAATGCGTGGAAAGAAGGTCTTCGTCAGGCAGATCAACTGATTATGCTGTCACCGATAATTGATACGGTGTTTTGTGACAAGGAGCTTGAAGCGAGAGTAATAACAGATTCTGTTTATGAAGAAAATTATTATTATAATGATACATTAAAAAAATTTTTAAATGATTACTGGATTAAGGATAGTACAGTAGAGTATGAATATACAGCTCCTTATTACGTTGATCCTGCGGACGGAAGCA
>CALZHV010000052.1 GCA_945787485.1 uncultured Lachnospiraceae bacterium | reverse complement strand
TGAAAAAGCAGATTTTAATTATCGTTTCTGTTGTAGTGATTATTTGCTCTTTTGTAGCATGTACACATAACAGCGGTAGTGAAAGTATATCAACTACTGCCGTTACGGACAGTAACGGTATTACTCATTACTATAAGCCGGTTACTGATGAAAACAAAGATATTGTTACCAAAGAAAATGGTGATGTTGTTACAACAGAAATTACTGTACAAAGCAAAGCAACTGAAACTCAAACATCATCAACCTCTGCCCAAAACGAAGCAGATAATGTTATCGATTTTAATACTGTAACAGATAATTCAAAAACCACAACTGTCCGAAATAATAAAACTGAAATGAGCACAGAAATATCAACAGACGAAATAACAACTCAAACTAATACAACTACACCACAAAAACAAACCCAACCTATTACAGACAAAGATGGCTGGATAAATAAGTGGTATTAAGAGGGAAATAAAATGAAAAAGAAATTAATGATTATTTTTTCATTATTCTTAATATGTTTGACATTAGCCTCTTGTTCAAATGCTCAAAACGAAAACAAAAAGGATAATGATAGTAATTCATCATCAAATATCGTGTCAACAAATCAAAACAATGATGACAACCAATCTTTAAATGAAAATACTGATACGAATGCTAATGTAAAGTATGATAATAAGGTTGTTGAGAGCATCTATGTTGAGTTTAATGGGACGAAAATCCCCGTTGAAAGTGATGATCCAAGACCTTTACTTGAACTAGAAAGTAATAGTGAACCGATTGATGTGAAACCCAAACTCGAATTAGGTTCGGTTATGTTAGTATATGATAATGGCGAAACATATAATTTCGGAACTGTATTTATTGGGGAGGATGATGGTTATTATATTAAAATAACTCATAATGATAGCAGTAAGATGTATAAATTGGCAGATGATTTTATGAAATAAGACATCAATGCTCAAATCTATATACATATTCATAATTTAATATTTAATCATACAAGAAATTTTATAAAAAATGATGAGGAGTAAAAAATCTGAAATTAAGAAAATATTTATCAATGTTTACAATTGTGTTGGTTTTAACTCTTATTAACCCCATAGCTGCATTTGCTTCAATAACAGCATACTCTGACAATGAAATTGGAGCACTAAATAAGTTTTTATCATATGGAAATAATGAAGAAATACTTGATTGGGATTTAACAAATCCAGACTCAATTAATGAAATCGTTTGGGAAGAAATTGACGGTGAAAATCATATGGTTGAGATTAATGTTTCTAACATGAGTATCACCGGAAAGATTGATTTAAGTAGTTGTCTTTATCTTGATTCAGTATATTTTTCAAATACTGATATACAAGAAGTAATTCTTCCGTCAAACATCACTTCATTAAGTAATACTGCATTTTATAATTGTCATGAACTGGAATATGTTGAACTAAATTCAACAACTCTTACTATTGGTAGCAATACATTTAGAAATTGTAATAATCTAAAAACCTTACTTAATACGGATTCGATTACATCTATTGGAGCGAATGCTTTTAATGGATGTGTACGCCCAACATTTTATGGAAACAATGTGTCTTCAGTTGCAAAATCATATGCTGCTGAAAAACATTTTTCGTTTTCTACTAATCGTATCGTATCTGAATATTGTTATATTGGTATTATGACTTCAAGTAATATAGATTTTGTTGATTTAACTAATTCCGGAACAGCTTATCATACAGGTTATTTAACAAATCAATACGGAACATTCTATGCTGATGAAAATGGCAGAATAGATTATTTCACATCAATTGGAACTAATAATACTGCAGTAATAAGTGGAACAACCGCTTTTGATAGAGAAATAGTTTATGATGTATTGTATAACAACTATTCTGTTTCAAGTGAAAATCATGCTATTGGAATAATTGTCTGTGATTATGTTGATGACGAAGTTATTAATGCTAAAGATTATGCATCTTTAAGTCGTTATGTAATAGGTTCAAATCAATATGAAGAATATTGTTATGATATTGATGGAGATGGTGAAATAACAGATATTGATAAGGCGTATTTCCAGGAGTTTTTCAGTGCAACCTCTCATCCGGCATTGACATTATATACATCGTGGAGATAAGACAAATAGTTTCAATGAAGGATGTTCTTAACAACAGAATTAAAGAATTAATTATTCTTTGTTTAAACAAATATATAGACAGGGAATTGCAAAAGCCACTTGAAAAAGTAAACTGTACTTTAATTGAAAAATGTGTTAACAAAATACTATATATTAGAGGCTTGGAAGAAAAATAAAAAAGTTTTTGTGTTACTTTTTCCATTTTTCGATACTTATATTATGTAAGGAACAAATTCATTTTATTTCTCGGATGCTTTGATTCCAATATCTCGCGGGTTTTGCTTGTGCTGATATGAGTATAAATCTGTGTAGTTGCGATAGAACTATGTCCGAGAAATTGCTGAATGTATCTTATGTCCACATCTTCGTTGTGGAGCTCGGTGGCGAAGGTATGTCTGAACATATGCGGTGTAATGTGCAATGGTGTGCCAACAGCATATGCATAATCATTAACCATATATCGTACAGACTGCTCAGATAAGCGGTTGCCTAACTTGTTTACCAAAAGGTAATCCGTTTTGCGAGAACGAACTGTTAGGTAATTGCTTATCGTCTTGCTCAAATTATCATTAATACACATAATACGCTCCTTTGAGCCTTTGCCAAATATGCGGATTGTGTTATCAGTTAAATTGATATTAGCAGTTTTAAGATTTGATATTTCCGATACTCTCATGCCGGTTGAAAACAGTAGTTCAATAACAACAATGTTTCGCAGGGTTACCTCTTTTTGATATTTGGTAACGGCAAGAGAATATTGCTTATACGCATAAGTGAGTATATCCTCAATGCAATTTAAAGGTATTGTCCTCGGTAGCTTCAACGGCTCTTTGTATTTAATGATGATTTTGTGAAATGGGTTGTAATCAATAATGTCCTCGATTTCCATATACCGATAAAACGCCTTAACACAAGCAATCTTCCGCTTTGCACTTTTAGGCTTGTACCGACTGTGGAGCATATTGATATATGAATTGAGCTCGTTCTTGTCAAAGCAGTCACGCTGACTCATATAGTCACAAAACTGCTTCAAATCAATTTTGTACGCTTTGAGTGTTAAATCGCTTAAACCTTTCAATGACTTACAAGCAATCAAATATTTGTCCTTTTCATCAACTAAATTAAACATAAAAATCCTCCGTAAAATGATAATTTCATTATGACGGAGAACAAACCAAAAGTCGACTAAAATTTACAATTCCAAAAAAACAAAACAATTCGGCACGAAAAATATATCATTTTACATTTTTCGATTGTTTTATATATGTTTTTGTGCTATTCTAAAAATGAAATTAAACAATATTAAGTAAAGGATAACTAATTGTTATCATAATTCTAAAGTTTATAGGAGTAATATATGTTACCAGAGTTAGTTAATTCAGTTAATGCATCATACGAGCTTTTTTCACATTTACAAACAAGAAGCATAAATTCAAATCAGGTTCCACCAAGATTTGCTGAAAATAAAAATTTTGATGAGAATTTTCAAGGTATGTTTATAAATAAACCAGAATATAAAAAATGTATATTTAGGAATAGTAAATTTGAAAGGCCTGCTGGCGAATCTAGTTGTTTTGATACTTGCCATTTCTATAATTGCGAATTTATAGATGCAGATTTTAGGTATTGTGATATTGAAAACTCTTGGTTTATTTCAGAAAACAAAATTAGTATAATTTTAAATAGTAATTTTAGTTTTGGAACTTTATTTAATACACATTTTGTAAACACGCATATACAAGGAACTCCTTTTAGAGAAATGGTAATAGATAATTGTTTTTTTAATGACTGCATTTTTGATTCATTTGGATTTGAAAGAAGTATTATTAAAAATACTATTTTTGAAAACGTTGATATGAGTAAAATCGTATTTAGATTTTGCGATTTTGATAATGTTACATTCAAAAATGTGGTAATACATATTTTAGATTTAGCCAAGAATTTTGGGCTAGTAAATGAATTAATTAATAATGGAGAGAAAATAAAAATATTTTATGGAAAAGATAATTATTTGACATTAGAAGATGCATTGTCCCTTCTTCCAAATTTGCTTGGATATTATTGGGCAGAAAAAGATTATTATTATGTAATTAATATATTGGCATTAGAAAAACGATATGATGAATTACAGAAAATTTTACCAGAAGCTTTTAATTATGTGGCTCAAACAAAAGACTTTTCAACTCTTCAAGATTTGTGTAATTTGATTGTAAAATTAAATATACTAAGTTCGGATCATCGTAAAAAAATATATCAAATAATTAACGATAGAATTAAACCTAATGACTTTTCAAATCATCAGATTAGGAGTTTTACTTACTATCTAGATAACATAAAAAGAATATTGTTAGAGAATCCTAATGCTTATCCAACTGCTAGTATTACATTGCATACAGATATTGCTCCTGACAAAATAGAAGACTTAGCACCATTATTGAAGTGTATTGAAAGCAATATTCATCGCTTACAACCTAATCTAAATCCCAAAATAGAAATTTCACACCATTCACCATACGAAATAGTAGTGTACATAAGCGAAGTCTTGCCTGTATTATTATCTGTTTGTCAAGTGTTTTATTATGCCTTTGGAGGAGCAAAATCGTTAAAAGACATTTCTTCTAGTAGGTATGAAAAAACAGCAAATTCAAAAAAAGGGATTAAGAAGGGTAAAACAAAAGGAAATACAAAAAAAGACATTTCTTTAAAATTTGGAAAGTTTGAATTCCATTATAGCGAAGAATGTGAAAACCACATTGAAAATGTTGAATATTTGATAAGCTAAAAGTGGTGGAATTGACTTCCACCACTTAGTTTTTATCCGCCGGAACCGCCGCCATTAAAAGCTTTTATTTGATTATCGCTTTTTTTTGAAGTTGTTTCAACGCAATGTTCATTGCAATCGAAACAATAATCAAAATATGAATCAAATACATTGTTCACAGCAAGCACCTCCTTTCTAAATATTTTTTATTAATTTATACTAGATTCAATAAAGCCAAATTGTATTAAATCAGTGATAAATTGATAAATCTTTACATGTATTGATTTGTCGAATGTCCTTAAGTATTCGTTTAAAGATGAATTTCTTTTTATATAGTTATAAATATCATAAATTATTTTTCCTCCTCGAATACAGTTATGATTTTTAAAGTTGTACAGACAATATAGATTATCTGAATCCATAAACATTATTGTTTCTGATGTGATATACAAATTAGTTTCATCAGATATGTTATTTGATTCATCGATAAAATCTTTTTCTTGACAAGAAATATGCAACTGACTTCTACTATATTCCCACATTGAGTAAAATGAAATGATATCAAGAAGAGAATCTTTAGGATACCAAGGAAATTGGGCTTTCATGCTTTCTATTGCTTGTAACTCTAAATCTTTTATTGAAATATCACTATTATTACATTTCCATAAAACGCCATTACCTATGAAATAATATGGTTCACAAGGGTATTCTAATGAGGATATATTATATTTACTCCAATTATTATATAGTGTACTTGAAACATCTAAATTGAGAATGTTTATGTTGTAAGAAAAATAAGGATACTTGTTTTTTAGGTAGTTTACAAATTCAAACGTTTTATTACGTTCAGACTGCGATTCGGTTGGAAATCCAATTATAACCGGAAAATGAACATGTATTTTTTTATCATTAAAGGCTTTTACTATTTTTTCTGACAAATCCAAATATTCGTTAATATGATCCGTTTTATTCATAAAATTTAGTATTCTGGGAGATGCACTTTCAAATCCAAAAAGTATATGCCTTAATCCTGCGTCATAAAGTTTTTGAGGAAGATTGTCCACCAATATTTCTTTTTCTATCCTCGTACGAACATGCCAATCGAATTTTAAATTGTTTTCCATTATTGCATCACTAATTTTGGATAAGGTGTCTATAGGGATAGCTTCATCAAGAGCCCAAAACTTATCTATTCCAACTTCAGACATTTTCTTTAATGTTAATAGCAAGGAATCTATATCCCAATCATTAGTTGTACACACATATTTTTTATTAATAGCACAAAAGCTACATTTATTCCAATAGCAATGGTTATTGGGAAACAATTTTATATTTACTATATGAGCTAATTTTTTTCTTGACAGAGGCAATTGAGTGATTTTTTGAATACTTCTTTTTGTACATATTATTTCATTCCCTTTGTCAAGGCTATAAATGATATTGTCAATATTTTTTATACTTTTTTTATTATTTATATTTTCTCTTATTTGCTTATATGTACTAATGTCATCATTAAGTACAACACAATCAAAAACAGAAAAAAATGGATGATTTTCTTTTAGTAACGAAGTTATTTTACTAAAAGAAAAGAATTCAGAATTGTTATCTATTGAAACAATAAAAATATTCGGATTTATTTCTTTTATTAAACTGGCCAAGCAAAACCCGGAAATATTGGGTCTTCCTTTCATCCACAATATGTTTAAATCTTTACAATTTATTTTGGGTATTATTTTATTTTTAATAAATTCGTAATAAGGATTTGAATATTTTAATATGCAATTTCTCTTTAACTCCATTGAAGAAAATTGATTATGTTTGTACCCTTCATAAATTGTTAATTCAAAAGGTGAACTATATAGATATGTGTGCAAATGACAAACTATTTGAAGTGTTTCTAAATACGAGAATTCTGTTTTTGCATCTAAAGTTTGACAATTAATATTATTAATTGCTTCATTAAATACTTTATAAAATATCTCCGGATTGTTTCTAACAGCATTAAGTTTTGTTGAATAAACAATGTCTTTTTTTTGCAATTCTAAAATCATATTCTTTATGTTATCCAAGTTCAATATTTCTGACCAAAATATTGAATTGATATTCAAAAAGCCATCTGTTATTTCACTATCAGTAAGTTTTTCTTCAATATTGTATAGTTGATTAAATAATCCACCAATTTGATTAACTGTTAATTCATTTATCATATTTTCTCCTAGTAATTATTGTTGATAACAATTAGTTATCCTTTATTGACAAGGCAAAACAAGTGAAAATATGTATGTTTTTATATGTTATTTCTCTGTTATATATAGATATATAATTCTTTTGGTAGGTTCACTTTCTATGTCCACTGTGAACCTACCCTATGTTCACCTATAAAGCAAATGATACTGACACGAAGACAGCGCCCTGTTTGGTCGGAGGCGCTGTTCTTTCGTTATAAAGCCTGCATCGAGCAAATCATTGATAGCCCTTTTTACCGTACTTTTGGACAGACTACTCCCTTGGGCTATGGTTTTTAATGACGGAAAGCAGTAACCGTCTTTGTCTGCATATTCGTTTAACACAAGATAAACGGTTACTGCTCTTGAGGGGAGCTCTGAATTGAAAAGGATATCTAATCGGCTCATCTAAACACCTCACTTGACATTATTCATTCTTGGCGGTGGGATGTTGCTTTTAGCCACTGACTGACCGCCGCCATTTGAATTGCTTTTGTCTGTATCTTTTGCTTTTTCGGAGCTTCTGTTCCTTCGCCGTTCATGAGTTTTCGCCCGATGTTCATTGAGTAACTCTTCTTCCTTTGCTATTTGAGCATAGATTTCATCTTCAGTAGTGTCACTTTGTTTTAACTGACTAGGATATAACTCATCTATTGCATGTTCGAGTTCTTCTTTATTGAAATACTCAACTGTACGGATGGACCTTTCTTCAAGTCCGAATGGTTCTTCAAATTCAATTCCCCATTTAAAGAATAATTTGAGTTTGACTTTCATCGGATTATGTCCTGTTTTCATAACAATAAATTGTCCTTTGGGCATTGACTTTAATTCATCGGGAGTCATCAAAGGCCGTTCAATCATTTGTAATGACTGCGACGGATCATTCTTTCCTCTGCTTACGGAACCACTCATAACCGTTCTGCTTCCCATTGCTTTAGATAGCACTTCAGCAGATTTCGAGTTTGGAGCAAAGCCACCGAAAATAGTGAGCTGTGTATTGTCGGTTATGATTTCTGCACCCTCTGCTCCGTAGTTTTTGTTGAGCTGGGCAAAGGACTGAATAATCGGCACAATACTCACTTTTCTGGAACGGGATGCACTGAACATCATTTCGGCTGATTCTATCTTTGGTAATGTACCGAATTCATCAAGAAACATCATAACACGGTTGTTTAGTTTACCGCCGTTTTCATCAGCTACCGCAAGTATTTCTCTGTATAGCTGTTGGAGGATAAGAGATACCATAAAATATTTTGAATTATCTTCCTCCGGCATAACTATGAATATGGCGGATTTCTCGTTACAGAATTTCTCCGCATCTATTTCTGTATCAAAGCAAAGGATTTGTTCAAGTTCCGTATCAAGAAAGGTATTGAGTCTTGACATTGCAGTTGACATTACAGACAACATTGATTGTTCTCCTGAATTAAGTGCGGAGCCTGCAAACCATCTCGCCTTATGCTCCGGCGGTAGTTTATCAAGTAGCCGTTTGAATTGCGTCTGTCCTTTTATCTTTGACGGAGCAAGTAAGTCTTGAATAATCTTGAAAACTGAAACAATGTGCTTTTTCCCTTCAGGTGCAAATTCGGAAACAAGAAGAATTGAAGAGGTGAGCAAGCCTTCGGCGGCATCGTAAAAGAAAGCATTTTGACCGAAACTCGCACTGTCACCGCCTGAAAGAATAATCGTTTTTGCAATAATCTTTGCATACTTTTCTGCCTTTGCCTTGTAGGAAATGTTTTCTTTCTTCTCCACGCTTTCTTTGTATAAATTCATATATTTGTTTACAAGGTGAAGGAGATTGTTTCCGTGTGACTTTGTGGGGTTACGCAAATCAAGAACTGATATTTTGTACCCATAATACTTTTGAGCAATATCTCCGTAGCTACGGTAGATATCACCCTTTGTATCGGTAGATATAAAAGACATTCCAGATGCACAGGCATATTCTATATTCGGATAAAGAAAATATGCGGTTTTACCTACACCTGCTGCACCAATCATCAAGGCATGAACATCTTGATCATCAATAAGTGCGGTTGTATTGTTTTTACCTTTGCCTTTGCACCCAACAACTATTCCTTGCGGAAACGGTTTGCCGTCAAAGGTTGTGGGTGTTTCGCCTGACTTTGCCTGTTTCCTCCATTTCTGTGGCTCAAACGGTATGTGCTTGTATGTCTTTTTTATTTCCTCTTTACTTGCAAATCTCGCTGTACCGTGCTGACCATCACCAACGGTTTTTGCCTTAATGTTATTAAGGTTATAGATATGTGCAAGTAAAGAAATCAAACCGAGCACACAAAACATTATTGCGGCAACGATTATTAAGCCTGACGGATTGCCCATTCACTATCACTTCCTTCATGTTCGTTTATAAAATTTTCGGATAATTTCATTTCAATATGCAATTGAATTTTCAAGCTGTCACAGGCAAGCCGGTAAAGACTTTGAACATCCTGTTCAAGTACACTTGCGATTCGAATTTGGTCATTGCCGAACAATCTTTCAACTGTTTCCATATCGTATTTGATATTCTTCATTTTGTTGTCAAAGCAAGCAGCGTCAGTATGAGGCAGATGCTTTTCAAATACACCGCACATTAACTCTTTTTCATCAGCATTAAGCAAAGCCTTTGCCAAGCGAATTGAATCTCTTGCAAGGAGATGTGCATTTTTTGCTATCAGTTCATCATTTTGAGATGCAATAAGCCTTTGGTAATCGGCAGACAGAGTTTTAAAAGGAAATAGAAGAGTGTTGGATTTAACAGCTTCGGGTACTGTTTCACGCAGAAGCTCACGCATTTTGTTTAGAGTTGGATGCTCAACTGCCGGGAGAGGCACGAGACCGTTTCGTGCTCTTAAAATCTCATTCCAGTCTTTATACTTTGGTCGCAGAAATGAAACATCTGTGTATCCGATTTCTTTAAGGCTATTGCGTATTCTGTATTCAGCCTCGATACCTTTAGCGTCATTATCAAGGCAAAGATAAATCTTGCTTATATTCGAATTGTCTTTAAGCATTCTCATTAAAGCACAGTCAGCAACAGAACAAAGTGAAACATAGGAGTGATACTGCCAGTCCTTCTTGTGTAATGTAATAAAAGATAGCATATCTATCGGTGCCTCAAAAACATATATAGTATCACTTGTCCCTGTATAATGGAAACTATACTCCGAATCACAGTCATCTACATTTCCTTTGAAGGATTCACCGAGAGTGTATGTCCCACGCTTATGAGCATGGCGAGGTATACCATTTTTGTCTATACCGACAAAAACACAGTTATGATATTCCTCGCTTTCATAGAGCAACTTCTCATGAGCAAAGTATTCTACTATATCTCTGTCAATAAAGCGAGATTTCAAAAGATAAGCAAACACCTGACGCATATCGTTATTGGCTTTTGGCAATTTAAAATGCTTTTTTGCCTTTTTCTGCTTCTTCAGTTCAACACTCAAGGGTTCTATTTTTTCATCCAAAAGTATTTGTACTGCATCCTGATAGCTTTTGTTGTAAAACCTTTGAACAAACTGTATTGCATTACCGCCTGTCTGCTCATAATGGCTATACCACATATTTTCTCTGATTGTAACTCTGCCCCCATTTTCCCAAAGCATTTCTGAACCGCATCGTTTCAATCTTTCGCCCTGAGAAATCAAAAAAGCAGCCAGGTCTGTGCTGGCTGCTCTCTGCTTCTGTTCATGCGTGAACGTAATGTAGTATTCTGTTTTATATTGCTTTTTTATACTGTCACTCTCCTAAATTCTTTTAATAAAAAAAGATGATGCAACAAAAATGTTACATCAACTTTAATGATTTTACTTGCAATGAAAAATTTAAATTTTCATATTTTCTATTACATTTAACAAAAAAATCTTATTTAATTTCTCGGCATAATAAACATACTCTAAAATGCCTAATTTAGAAAGTATCATCTCACACTCATTAAATAAAAGTAGATAATGATTTATTTGAGAATCTTCTTCTAATGGTCTCTCAATATTTAAAGAAACATTTCTAATTGATAAAGTATTATTCTTAATCTTATGAAGTACTTCTCT
Source organism: uncultured Lachnospiraceae bacterium (assembly GCA_945787485.1). Classification (GTDB taxonomy): domain Bacteria; phylum Bacillota; class Clostridia; order Lachnospirales; family Lachnospiraceae; genus Coprococcus_C. The sequence continues at coordinate 1,466 of CALZHV010000052.1, read as the reverse complement.
TAATGTCTTATCAATACTTACGTGAATGTTGTTTATATACTGTTTAAGAAGCACTTTATAAATTGTTTCTTTTGAATATTGTGCCGCATATTTTTCAAAAACTTCCCCTATGTAATCAGCGCTCGATACTAACTTCAATAATTCATTTTCTTTTTCATCTAAAACGATGTCATAACCATCATTAATCATCTTATTTATATTTAACAAAGACTCTATGCCTTCTGTTAATTTGTAAAAAAGTGTAATTATTGAATCTTTTAAACTCCTATGTAGATGTTCTTCAAGTGCATAATCTTGTTGAACAAGTTTAATATAATCACCTTGTACATTCATTTTAGAGAAATGAAACAATGCATCTCTAAAATTAGCATAAGCAGGAATAGGGAGCCTAAACTTTCGTTCTTCGTAGAAGTTTTTAATTAAAAAAATCTGAGAAATATAATTATCAAATTTATCTTGAACCTCATCCAAATATGCGGATTTTTCTATTTCAGAAACAAAAATAGTTTTAGTCATTTTCAAACACTGACTCAAAAATATGCAATACTTCCATAGGTGCCAAATAGTGCTTCGATTCAATTCTTTCATCATGACTAATATTGTTAATGACCAAACCACCTAAATCATCAATAGAATCTATATTTATGTCAACAGAACCGCATCCGTACTTACTAATCATTTCACGTTGTCTATCTGATAGCAAATTAGAGGATAATTCCTCTTCGTGTATAAACATTGAATCATTCCTCCTTTCCCAAGTTCTTTTCTTCGTAATCTCTAAGATCAAGAATAATTTTATTATATACATCAAGGATTTTTTTCCTTGTGTTAGCTGACTTATAATATTTCTCAAAATCTTCTTGAAGATTGAAATCTATATTTTTTTCTTTCAAAACTTCGTCAAATCGGCTCAAGAACCTTTCGATGTTTCTTTGTTTTGCAATATTAATTGCCATATTTAATCGAACATCAATTTCTTCTTCACTGTATTTTTTCTCTTGTTGAATTTTATCATAAAAAATAGATAATCCATGATATGTTTCGATTAAATCCTCATAAAATTCGAATGCATTTCTATGACAATAATTTTCTATTATAAAATTTCCGGTTACCATCAAAGAAAAAATATTATCTATACATTCATTAAAGAATGTTGCTTTTGTCACTTAATTTTCCTCTTTTTTTTGAATTAACAAATATAATTTTAGTTAAACATCTTGAAAAAACCTCAAAAAAATTATACAATAACTTGTAGGTAATCAAATAAAAAAATAATAATCACCTAATATATAGTTATATATACTAGTCTTCCAAAATTAGTCTATATTATCATTATAATATATATATTATAATATTGCAACACTTTTTTATTTTAAGGAGTATTCAGAAATGAAAAGTAGCGTTTTATTTCCATATTATTCATACATTTCTATGTTTATTGAAGGCTGGAAATTAAAAAATAAAAA
>CALZHV010000051.1 GCA_945787485.1 uncultured Lachnospiraceae bacterium | reverse complement strand
CTATTCTCTCTCGAATCCACCACCTGATACCATGCATATGACAATTCGCCATCTGCCACTTCTGCATTTACAGATAACTCAATCTGTTCTCCGACTTTTACAGTTTTTGAAGTTATCTCTTCCTCACGCTGTACTGTAAAACCGTTTTCGATAGCGACATTGTAATTTACAACTATTGTTTGATAGTTTTCAGTATAATTAATACTCTTTACATTCATGGCAGATTGTATGTCAGTAAGAGTATATGTTGCTTCGGTTGCTCCCTCTACAACCTCACCGTCTATCATCCACTTACGTGAGGTTACGCCGTAATCGGTTACCGATGAAATATCCGGTGTGAGTGTCAAATCTCCGCCGATTTCCGCATATACGGTTTCATCAATAAAGCGTTTATACTCATATCCACCGGCTTTAGATTCTTTAGTAGTCACAGATACAACTGAAAGCACCATGGCAAATGCCATCAGAAATGCAACTACTTTTCTTAGCTTTCTTAAGCTTTTCATGTTTTTTCCTCCTCTTTTAATGTATTGCCCCTCGTTTCTCTCGGGGGGCTGAAAAAATGTACAAATATTATAAAAAAAAAAAAAACGATTGTCAATAATTAACAAAATATAATTTAAATTAAACAAAAAATACAGCTAATCTAATATGATTGGCTGTATTTTTTGTTTATCATTATGTGACAATTAAGCAATTCACTTTTAAATACAATATTTCTTTACAAGCTCCATAGCCGTCGCAAGCTCATCAACAGGGATTTGTCCCGGTGCGGAAGCTTTATCTACAACACCAAATGATATTGCACTTCCTGTATATTCACCAAAAATCCTGCTCATGGCACCAAGCTTACCCATTGAAATAGCAACTATAGGTACTCTTGCATATTTATCATTCATTTCGCATGTAGCATCCATAAGTCTGATAAATTGAGCCTTATTTTCCGGCATAACTGCTATTTTTGCAACATCAGCACCTAAATCCTGCATTTTCAACAGTCGTTTTATTATTTCCTCGTTTGGAGGTGTTGTCTTGAAATCATGATTTGACATTATGATTTTAACCCCATTTTCTCCGGCAGCTTCCACTAGCTCTTTAACCTTATCATCACCGGAAAAAAGCTCTACATCAACCATGTCTGCCAGTTTGTTTTTTATGACAAACATATTAATATCATTTATTTTAGATGAATCAAAGGAAAGCTTTTCTCCTCCTTCTTTTTCACTTCGAATAGTAAACAGGAGTATAATTTCCTGAAATTTGTTTGACAGATTAGTCATAATCTGTTTAAGCTTTGTCTCGTCATCGAGCTCTTCATAATAGTCTGCACGAAATTCTACCATGTCAATATTGCCTTGTTTTGCCTTAATTAAAATGTCATCGGCTATAGACAGAATATCAGCTTCCGTCCTGCCTGTAAGAGGAACGCAGATTTTTGGTCGTCCCTCTCCCATTATTTTATTTTTAATTTGAAAAGTCTTTATCATAATCACTCCGGTTTTTTTATAATTATTATTTTATACTGTGATAAATCTATTATATCCGGAATGACAAATCCCGGCAATTTTACAAATTTAGTATAGCTTAACATAACTGAAATTTCAATACAATCAACCGGCTCTTTAGTAACGAAAACCAAACAGCTCTTCTGTATACGGCATATTTTACTGAGCCTGCCGGCTTATATATCATTTAAATATTGGAACAACCCTACATAACAATAAAGCAACAGAAATTTTAATTCCTGCCGCTATTCTAACAAATCTTCTGCTTTACAACCGAGTGTCTGTGCTAATGCAAACAAATTACTTGCTGTTGCTTTATTTATATCCTTTGCCCGCTGTTCATATTGCTGAATCATCCGAAGTGTCACCCCTGATTTTTCAGATAATTCTTTTTGCGAAAGCCCAATTGCTTTGCGCACCATCTGTAACTTTGTAGGTAATTTTTTGCGCGCACATATGGATTTTGCTGTATCAACAAATTTTTTTTCTGATGCTTCATGCAAAGTGGGGTATAACTTATAAATCTCACTCATAGGCAGATATTTTTTTATTTCCTTAAAGCTTTTGCCTGTATTCCATTGATAAAAGGCAAGTATCCATCCGCACCAATATTCAGGTGCGTAACCGTATTCAATCTGTGGTGCAGGCAAATCAATATTTTCCCCTGTACGACTTAAAACCTCCCATACAAGTTCTGTTCCTGAAATGCCTGAAATAAATTTTGGTACACCTGCGGCAAACTGTTCTGCAATACCACTTACAATAAACATATCAAGGAAATCATCCATAGAAATATTCAAGACATTCGCCGCATAATCAAAGGCTTCACCAAGATTTGTCATAGCATCATTAAGATACATTTCATCGTAAGCGTACATCATCACCTGTCATTTCCTCCCTGATAATATCTCTCATAAAAACACCATTGACATCTTCTTTCTCAAGCTCCTCGAAAAATGCATTACGAGCTTCATCATCTCTTATTTTTCTGCGGGCATAATAAATAGTATTATCTGCAAGTTCCGCAGATTTAAACACTATCTGATTAAATGCTTTTTCACTTTTTAAAACATACTGCTCACCGAGTTTGCCAAGCTGCATAGCATAGTTTAACTGCTTTAAAGAAATTTCGTTACTAATAAAGGATCTTGCAAAAGAAAAATACGAATCATCAGCCCGGTAACCGATTATTAAATCATATTCGCTTATATCAATTAAAAAATGCTCCTTCAGCCATTCAATACCTCTACGCATAACAGGAGTTGATACACGAAAACGACGATTTTCCATAAGTAAAGCAAGCCAATGCAAAATCGTATATTCTTCTCCCGACAAATTTAAAATCTTAAGCCCTGTTTCATCAAGCTCATACTTATTTGCAAAACCGTCAACACCTTCATTACAAGACCATTCCTTTGCAAGCTCTATATGTTCTGTACAATAAAAACCCTGGCCATAATCATTATAAACCTTACCTTTTCCGAACATCGGCTTTTCAATTTTTTCACTTGAACCGTGATATAAAACAATTTTACTCATATCAGCCTCTCCACCCTATCTCTAAAGAGTTATATATAACATTGTATCCCCAAAGAGATAGTTTGTCAACATTGATTGTTTGTCATAATTGATACTTTGCCAACAACAAAAGACAGCATAAAAAGCATTTCTGCCTTATATGCTGTCTGTAAATACATATGCACCATCAAAAATATGCACCCCGTCCACGCTGATTACACAGTCACTCACATCCACCGTATACGACTTTCCTTTTTTGATATCCTTATATGCACCGGAAGCCTTATAAGCGAAAGAATGTTTTCCTAATATATAGGAGTATTCTTTTTCAAAAGAGCCGGCTTTTGATGAAAAGCCGGCATCCCATGTGAATGTTCCTATGTCTTTATTATTGTATTTTATATCAACTGTTCCCGCAGAACAGGTCATGGCTTGTGAATCGTCTCTTGATATGACATTAATATCAAACTTAAACTCTGTCGAATCAAAATAAATTGTCACAGTACCATCTGATTTATCAAATGCATCGTCGAGACTTATGTCTATACCAATTGTATGGCCAAAAGCATCAAATTCAACAATTCCGGAAACATTATCAGTAATATTGATATCAATATTGTAATCTACGGCAATTCCAAAAAGGTTTATAGTTTCTTTTGAAACAAGCTTAACAACCTTGTTTTCGTAGACATATACTTCCAATTTGTAATCGCCCGGTACCATTGAAGGTATCATTGTTTTTATCTGTGAATAATATATCTCAAGCTTAGAAGCACTAATGCCCATATCCTCCCTTGCCTCCGAATCGCCTGACAATTCCTTATATGCAAGTTCGACAATTGAATTTAAGAGCTCTTCTAATTCTTCCTCCGGAACAACAACGTAGTATTTCTTTGCATTAATTGAAGTACCGTTTACTTCAATTTTTTCTTTTCCTCCGTCTTCATATATTATGCTTTCCACAAATTCGCTAAGAATTGTCAGCAAATCATCTTCTATGTCTCCAACTTTTCTTGCCATAACTGCTGCCTTAAAATAATCAATATCCTTCGGCGCATATTTTTCAAGCTTTTCATAATTTAAGCCAAGCTTTGCAGCTAATAATTTACCAAATTCCGATGAAGTAAATTTGCCGTAGAAATCTTTATTAGGGAATGCGAGATATCCTTTGACGGAATCAGGAAAATATACATATGTCATTTCCTCATCGCCAATCATCTCAAGGCTTTTTTCATCGTCATCAGAACGTGCAAATCGGCATCCGGCGTTTACAAGCTTTTTTTCCGGAGCATAAACGCTATATATTTGCCCGCTTGTTCCATTTAAAGATGTGAGCACAGAAGAATTTTCTATTTCGAATGACACCTGCTTAGTTCCTCCCGCTCTTAGCTGCTTATTGACAAGCTTCGGTAAATCTACTTCATTTATCCAAAAATCTGTCTTTTGGCTTACATGGAATGTATTAAGCCATGCTTCTTTCACTCTCATCTCCGGTGACTTAAGCAGCTTAGGTATAGCGATAAAACCTACCATTATTAATATCACTGCCATAACTCCGCCGACTATAAATCCCACCGGTTTCTTTTTATTACTATTCACAAAATCACGTCCTTTCTATATTAAAAAGGGCTTTTCATTTTATTAGTAAACTTTTGCTTCCTCTTCCTTGTTGAGTACTCTGAGTGCACCCTGAGCAAGTGCCAAAAGCTCATCTTCTCCACCATATACTGTTACAGGTGCTATAAATTCAACTCTCTTCTTAATTTCAGTTGTTGCATACTCACCGTAAGCAATACCACCTGTTAAAATAATCTGGTCAACCTTACCTGAAAGAACCGCTGCCTGAGCACCGATGTCCTTTGAAACCTGATATAAGAAAGCATCGAATACAAGCTTAGCATTTTCGTCTCCTTCATTTGCCATCTTCTCGATGTCTCTTGCATCATTTGAACCGCAATAAGCGTTGAAGCCTGCATTACCAACTAACTGCTTAACCATTTCCTTCTCTGTGTATTTACCTGAGTAGCAAAGCTTTACAAGCTCACCGTTTGGCACACCGCCTGCTCTTTCAGGAGAGAATGCACCATCACCATTTAAAGCGTTGAATACATCGATAACCTGTCCATCCTTATGTGCACCAACCGATACACCGCCACCCATATGAACAACGATAAGGTTAAGCTCCTCATATTTCTTACCGACTTCCTTGGCATATCTCTTTGCAACTGCCTTCTGATTGAGTGCATGGAAGATTGATGTTCTAGGAAGCTCCGGATGTCCTGAAAGTCTTGCAATAGGTGCAAGCTCATCTACAACTACAGGGTCTACGATATATGCAGGAATATTTAACTCATCCGAGAAATCCTTTGCAATGATACCACCGAGATTTGATGCATGCTCGCCTCTCTTTGCTTCGATAAGGTCTTTAACAAGCTCATCTGTTACCGCATATGTACCACCCGGAATCGGCTTAAGTAATCCACCACGACCAACTACTACGTCAAGATCCTTTGCGTCGAAATTCTTCTCTGAAAGTAAGTCAGAAATAACTTTTTTACGGAAATCCTTCTGTGCCACAATTGAATCATATTGTGCGATTTCCTCTGTTGAATGACGAAGTGTCTCGTCAAATAATAATGTTTCATCATCAAATACACCAATCTTTGTTGATGTAGAACCCGGATTAATAATAAGTGACTTAAATCCCATCTTTTTACCTCCAATATATATTGCTTGAATAATATTTTTATTTACTCTGCCTTTGACATTGCCTCTGCAACGATTGCTGCAAGTGCAATTGAATTAACCTTAGTTTCAAATGAATCTGAACGTGAAGTAAGGATAACCGGTGCTTTTGTTCCTGTTAATATACATCCGTTCTTTACATTTGCTGTATGTACAAGTGTCTTATATACAAGATTGCCGGCATGAATATCAGGGAAGAGAAGTACATCCGCATTTCCCACGATTTTTCTGTCTGTTGCTCCCTTATGCTTAGCTGCTTCAGGGTCAATTGCAAGATCCATTGAAAGAGGTCCGTCAACGATACAGCCTGTAATCTGTCCTTCCTCATTCATCTTTGTAAGCTCTGCAGCTTCTACTGTAACAGGCATCTTAGGATTAACAACCTCAACTGCAGCAAGTGGAGCTACCTTTGGATTGGCAATACCACATGCATGACAAACCTCAACTGTGTTCTTAATAATATCTGCCTTTTGCTCAAGTGTCGGATATGGAATAAATGCAACATCTGAAAGGTAGAACAACTGATCATAGCCTTCGATTTCAAACACTGCAACGTGTGATAATGCTCTGTCTGTTCTAAGACCAACCTCCTTATCAAGCACGCTCTTTAAGAATCCCTTAGTATCAATAAGACCCTTCATGTACATGTCTGCCTTGCCATCGTGAACAAGCTTAACAGCTGTAAGAGCTGCTTCTGTATTGTCCTTAACATCAATTATTTCATATCCGTCAAGGTTCATGCTGATTGTATCAGCTACCTCTTTAATCTTATCTGCATCACCAACAAGAATTGCATCCGCAATATTTCTTTCCTTAGCAGCCTTAACCGCTTCAAGAACTGCATCGTCCTGAGCAACTGCTACTGCAACCTTTTTCTTGCTACACTCTGAAATCTTTTCAAGTAATGAATCAAATCCCTTCGCCATCTTCTTAGTTCCTTTCTTGCTTTTGTTTTTTATATTTTAATGTTTATCAATATCTGATTTAATTTTATCCAGCCTATCTTTGTTTATTTATTGTCTGTTTTGTTAACCCGATTTATTGTTTATTAGACATATTTAAAAATCCTAATCCGCCCAGCACCTGTTTTCTCTCATTTATCTCAATAACAGCAGCAATGGCACAAATCAACACTGCGATTATACAAAGAACATTGTCTATCTTCTTTGAAATCTGCTTAACCCGTTTGTCATACTGTTTTTTTGCAAGCTTTTGCTCTTTTGTAAGCTTAACAGGATTTACACTTTTCGCTATTTTGGGTTTTTTAGCTGTTTTTGCTTTTTTTGCATAAGCCACTACTTATCACCACCTAAAAGATATATGAAAACCAACAGTCATTATATCACATTTTATCTTGTTTTTTCAACCCTGCCACATAAGCAATAGTTAAGAGAATAGTCATAAAAATCCAGCTTACAGGTTCTGTAAAAGCAACTCCTACATATCCAAATACAGGAACAAGCAAAGACGCTGATACGACCTTTACAACCATCTCAAGTACACTCGATAAAACCGGTATAACTTTCCGCCCAAGACCCTGAAGCGTACATCTTAAAATAAACAACGGACCAAGAATATAGAAAAACATTATGCTTACTCTCGAGTACATGACTGCAGAATCTATTATATATGTATTATCTGTGCTTGTAATCCACATTAGAACAATTCTTCCAAGTGCAAAACAAAGTATCATCAGCACAGTTGTTTCTATTGTAACAATAACAATTGCATGCCTTACACCCTGTCTTACTCTGTCCATTTTGCCTGCCCCTATATTTTGACTTACAAAAGTTGTCATAGCTATTCCGACGGTGTATAGGACAACTGTTAAAATATCAAATACTCTTCTTGCAGCTGTATGTGCAGCAACAATATCTTTTCCAAGGCTGTTTATAGCTCCCTGGAGTACAATTGTTCCTATATTTACTATGCAGGACATAAGTCCCATAGATAATCCTGTCGTTATGAGATTTTTATACAAATCCCATTCAAAATCAAAGCTTTCTTTTTCCGGTATTATATCCTTAAACCTTTTGATTATGTACAAAAGACATAAAATGCCTGAAACTGCCTGGGCAACAAGCGTTGCATATGCAGCACCCTGAATCTTCCAGCCAAATCCCTTTACAAACAAAATATCAAGCACAATGTTAAAAACTACACCGATAAGAAGACAGTACAAAGGAGTTTTGCTATCTCCGACTGCCCTTAAAATATTTGCACACAGATTATAAATAGCCGTAAGCACTATGCCTGCAAGTATTATTTTTACATAAGCTGTTGCATATTGCATAATCTCTGTCGGTGTCCTAAGCAGCATAAGGATGTCTTCTATAAAAATAAGACTCAATACAGTTAGAATAACCGTCACAATAGCAGTAAGAACAATTGACCCTGCAATATTCTTTTTCATTTTCCTGAAATCACTTGCTCCAAAGCAATTAGCTACCGGTATTGCAAAGCCCTGAGTTAATCCGTTTATAAATCCAATTAACGTATTTGACACTACGCCGGTTGCACCGATTGCGGCAAAAGCCTCCGTGCTTACATATGTACTGACAATTTTACTGTCACATATATTATATAATTGTTGAAAAATAAAACCTGCCATAAGCGGCAATGCAAACATCATTATGACCTTTGCAGGATAACCTTTAGTCAAGTCTTTCATGCCTTATAATCCTCTTAATTCCTTGCCTGCATAAATATATTGCTTAAGGATTTCAAGCTGTCTTTCCCCGACGGTTTCTTCCTTTTTTACTATGGGAATCCCCGGTGGATAAACATATATATCTGCACAGGCTTTTTTGTTCTTTAATTTCTCAATTTTGTCTAACTCGTTAATCATTTTTTTGTTTTCGACATACCGGTTCTTGAGTATTTCTTGTTTTGTTTTCCCCTTTATGTCTTTGTTTATACACTCGAGTGCGGCATATAATTTGTCAAAAGCTTCTTTGCTGTCCATGTATGTCGATATTAGCACAACATAATCGATGCCCGACATTTCGCAAACGATACCATATTTTGAAAGCTCCTTTTCCACATAGTCTCCCGGCAGCTTTTCTTCGTTTTTATCCCTAAACGAAAAAACTATTCGGGATATGTCATAGTCATATCCTCCGTCTTCCTGCACATGTTTCTTATCGAGAAACTCAATATGAGATAAACCTGCTGCCTTTGTTCGAAACTCTTTCAAATCCTTAATATACGAAGAATAATCTCTGTCAACACAATCTGCTATCGCAAGCTCCATACTGCTCAAAAAAATATATGACGGTGATGATGTCATGAAAACAGACAAATATTTCTTTATAACATCATCTAATTCTTCACATTGATTGTGTAATATTGCAGTTTGTGTCAAGGAAGCAAGTGTCTTATGCAGACTTTGTATCACAATGTCTGCCCCCAGCTTAACTGCGGAAACTGGCATTTCATTCATATAATTAAAATGAGCTCCATGTGCTTCATCGACAATTAACTTTATATTTTGCTTTTCTAAAATTTGTTTTATAGCTTTTACATCAATACATACACCCTCGTAGCTTGGGCTTGTCAATACACATGCAACCGGATTAATATCCGGATTTTCTTCAAACAACGCTTCCATGTCATCAACGCTTATGTATTTGCCTTTTGGACATAAAACAACAGGATTAAGCTTTAATAAATAAACTGCATTATAAACAGATTTATGGCAATTGTATGCTAGAATTATGTCTTTTTTATCATATTTTTCTACACAACTTGCTATAGCGGTAAATATTCCGCATGTTGAACCGTTTACAAGATAATAGCTTGCATATGTTCCATATACTTTCTTTAATTCATCCATGGATTTTTTAATCATTTCCTTTGGATTATGCAAATCATCCATACCCGGAACTTCGGTAACATCCATCGCCTCAACCTGCTTTACGAGGTTTTCCACTGTATTATAGGACGAATTAATATAGCAGCTTCTCTTGTGTCCCGGCATGTGCCACGGCTGATTATTGCCGGCTATGTATTTGTCTAATCCATCACAGATAAATCTTTCCATTATTCACCCATTCTTCTTTCATTAAAGTACAAAGAGAGTCCTGCCTATTCAAGGACAAGACCCTCAACATCTTCTATTGTTATACGAACTAACGCTTCCTCATCTAATTGTGTTTCCTTGACAATACGATTTGCCTGTCTGTTAATTGCATTGTCAAGATAATTTCTCACAGAACGTGCATTACCAAAATTCTTTGGCGGATATTCCAATACTTCCTCGAAATAATTTCTTATATATTCCAACGCTTCATCCTCTATTACATAGTCGAGCTTTTTCGCTCTGTTTGTCATTATTTCTATAAGATCATCCGCATTATAATTTTTAAATTCAATCGTTCTGTTAAATCTTGAACGAAGACCCGGATTGGCATCTAAAAAGGTCTGCATTTCTTTATGATATCCTGCTGCAATTACAATAAGATCATCCTTGAAATCTTCCATTGCCTTGTTGAGTATATCAATAGCTTCCTGTCCGAAATCACCCTCAGACTTATTGGAGCTTAAAGCGTACGCCTCATCTATAAATAGCACTCCGCCCTTTGCACTTTCCACAACCTCCATAACCTTAATTCCGGTCTGACCCATATATCCGGCGATAAGTCCCGAACGGTCAACCTCGACAAGCTGTCCTTTAGAAAGTACACCAAGATTGTGGTAGATTTTTGCCAATATTCTGGCAACGGTTGTCTTTCCTGTTCCCGGATTTCCGAGAAATACAAGGTGATTGGTTGTCGGTGGAGTCTTGAGCCCTTTTTGTTGTCTTATACGACATATTTTTAAAAGATTAACAAGGTTATTAACCTCTTTCTTAACATCCTCCATACCTGTTAAGCCATTTAGCTCTGACATTAGCTGCTCAAGGTTTGTTTCTTCCGGAGCAACATATTGTCCAATGAATTCTGTTTCCTTCTCTGAACGCTCTTCAAGCTGTTTTTCAGGCATTTCATGTCTTTTCTTTTTATATCCTTCAAGCGGCTCTCTTATAAAATCATAGCCGTTATCATTACTTTCATCACTTGAAGCATTTGTGTCAGTTTCATTTTGTAAGCTTAAACTCAGCTTTCTGTGATTATCCTTGTCACTGTAAGGAGTAAATCCAACTCCCTGCTTCGACAGCATATCCTCTCTTACAGCCTCATCTGCACCATCTCTGTCAGACAATCTTTCAACTATGTCCTCGTAAACAGATTCCTCCTGTTTAACCCTGCTGCCCGGTTTAAATGCTATTGTTGGCTTGTAATCCTCATGTTTTTGTTTTGCATCTTCAATTGCCTGTCTAATGGACATCATATATGCCGAAAGTGAATCAACCTCGCATTTGCTTATTTCATCATTGCAGGCAATCAAATCATTTCCAATATAATTGAAGGTCGTAACATAAAGTGTTAACAAGTCATAATATTCATCACTTATTTCACCTGTTTCGCCTCCGACATTTGACCTTACAAAGGCTTCTAAAGACATAGGAGGTCTATCTCTTAAATGCTCCGTTTTTAAATCCCATTTATTTGCATATTCTGAATACTGCTTATCAATCCAATTTATTCCAAACAGACTGTTTACAAATTTTATTTCCTCTTTGCACAAACAACCATCTGCGTACATGAGATAAACAAGGAAATTGAGCATGTCTGTTTTATATACTGCTTCAAGAGACATTTTTCCGTTTGTGCGCAAAAATTCCGTATGTCCGATACTTGCCGCACGCTTGCAACAAAGATTAAACATAAGCTTGCTTTCATTTTTCACTTTTCCACCTGAAAATATTGAAAAAATACCTTTTCCCATATATCACACCCCCTGATGATATCTCCCCGCGAGATATCAGTGTCACACATCATGAATTATAACACACTTGCCATTTATTGTACTCATATTTTTATTTCAATTTTTGTCCTGTTTGAAGTATTGCCATATTTTGATTATAAAGCTACAATATTATAATCAACTATTATTACATGCAAAGGAGGGCCATTTGATGAACCCGGCTTCACTTATCAAAATAATGAATATGAAAAGAGATTTCGATGATGCACATCCAAAATTCAACGCATTTTTACAGGCTGTTTCCGGTGGCTTTATTACAGAAGGCTCTGTAATAACACTTAGTATACAAAACCCAAACGGCGAAGAAAAAGTCACAAACCTCAAGGTAACTGCAAAAGACCTTGAAATGTTCAATGAATTGACAAAAATGGTTAAATAGTAATATAGACATTATTATCTAATCATTTCCCGAAGCAACCTGTCTTTTTTCTCTATTTCGAATTACAACATAAAATACTATGCATATCAAGGCTGACAATATGGAGCCAAGCGGAGCGGCCCATCCCATAGGATAAAGACTTTCCGGATACCATATGCTGGCCAGGTATGCACCCGGTATTCTTATCAGAATAATCGATGCAATATTATGTATAAATGAAATAATTGATTTTCTGTCACCACAGAAATATCCACTAAAACAAAAATGTATTCCCGCAAACATTACATCAAAGCTGTATGACATAAGATACAATGCACCTGCGGCAACAACTGCTTCATCCCTCGTAAATATGCCAATTAGCGTATCCGGTAAAAACTGATTGTATAATGCACAGAAAAATCCGTAACATACTACTATAATAAGTCCGTACTTCAATGTTTTTCTCGCTCTTTCCGGCTTGCCCGCACCCATATTCTGAGCCGTTATGGCTGATATCGCCGACAGGAAGGCAGATGGTACAAGGAACATAAATCCTATTATTTTCTCTGTTATTCCCACACCTGACGCCGCAATAAGTCCCCTGCTGTTGGCAATGACCGTTATAACAATAAATGCAACCTGTATAAGTCCATCCTGTATTGCAATAGGTGTTCCGACGGACAAAATTTCTTTTATCACATCTCCATTTATCTTAATATCTTTTATGCTGATCTTAAATC
>CALZHV010000050.1 GCA_945787485.1 uncultured Lachnospiraceae bacterium | reverse complement strand
GTACAATACTCTTTTCGCAATCAAGGCTTTTTGCGAGCTGAAGCATAGGAGGAATTCCAATACCGCCTCCTATAAGTATTGCTTTTTTACCTTCCAACGTAAATCCGTTACCAAGAGGTCCAAGTATATCTATCGTATGTTCTGATGTCAGCTTGGAAAATTCTCTTGTTCCCTCGCCCGCTATTCTATATACCATTCTCAGCGTTCCCGCTTCACTGTCAACCTCACATAAGCTTATTGGTCTAGGCAAAAGTCTGCTGCCGTCTGCAGAATATAAATCTACAAACTGTCCCGGTTTTGCCTGTTTCGCAATTTCTTTTGCACTTACTACAAGCGAAAATATATCTGTCGCTATATTATCCTGTCTGATAATATCGGCTTTCATTTTTATCTTAGACATTTAAACACCTCACTACTATTTTGTCATTTTTCCGAGAGCTCCGTTGATATCTTCAATCATATCTATAACTGCCTGACGGCTTGCATCTGCGTAATGCTCCTCACCAAACTTTGAATACTTATCCTGCTTGTAAGCAGCAATTATTCCTCTTGATGAATTTACGATTGCTCCTAAACCGTCATTATTGAAATAATGTACAAGATCCTCTGCCTTACCTCCCTGTGCACCATAGCCCGGTACAAGAATATAAGTCTTTGGCATAAGCTTTCTCAACACTTTACCCATTTCAGGATAAGTTGCGCCTACTACACAACCAACGTTACTGTATGTATCTCCCATGCACTCATTACCCCATTCAACAACCTTTGAAGCAACGAGTTCATAAAGTGGCTTTCCATCGACAAGCTGATCCTGAAATTCTCCTGAAGACGGATTTGATGTTTTAACAAGAACAAATATACCTTTATTTTCTTCCTTACATACATCAACAAAAGGTTTAACACCATCAGTTCCAAGATATGGATTAACTGTTACAAAGTCCTCATCAAATGCTGCAAGCTTCTGTGAACCAACCATAACATGTCCGAGATGTCCTACCGCATAAGCTGTTGATGTAGAACCTATATCGCCTCTTTTTATATCACCAATTACAACAAGGCCTCTTTGCTTTGCATACTCACAAGTCTTATGAAATGCAATAATACCCTCGATACCAAACTGCTCATACATGGCAATCTGTGGTTTTACGGCAGGAATAAGATCATAAGTTGCATCAATAATTCCTTTGTTGTATGTCCAGATAGCTTCTGCAGCACCCTTCAATGTTTCTCCATACTGTTCAAAAGAAATTTTCTGAATATATGATGGAATATAATTTAACATTGGATCTAATCCAACAACTATAGGTGCGTTTGTCTTCACAATATTATCAATCAATTTGTTTATCATCTTTCTTCCTCCTAATATGAACAAATATTTATTTGTTGTTTTATAATTTGTTTTAATGTTTTATTTAAATTTAATATTTTGATTTAATATTTTAATTTTTCATTTGATTTGTCATTTGATTTGTCTTTTAATTTATTCTTTTAATTTATTCTTTTGATTTGATCTTTTATATTTATCATTTACTTATATTTCTTCATATGATACGTCTACATCATTAGAATAATATACAAGTTGTCCATCGACAATTGTCGCTTTTACTCTTCCTTTTAATGTCTTGCCTGCATATGGAGTATTATGTCCTTTAGATGCAAAATCTGCCGGGTTTACAACCCACTCCTCATTTGGATTAAATATTGCAATGTCCGCTTTAGCTCCCGGAACAATCTTTCCATATTCATTATCAATTCCGAGAATTTTGGCAGGATTTTTACTCATTTTCTTTGCCATGTCCATAATATCCATCAATCCTGTATCTACAAGTGCCGTATATGTTAGTGCAGCGCTTGTCTCTAGTCCGACTATACCAAAAGGTGCCTTATCAAAAAACTGACTTTTCTCTTCATCTGAATGAGGAGCATGATCAGTCGAAATTGACTGAATATTATCTTCAAGCAAGCCCTTTATCATTGCTTTTACATCTTCCTCAGTACGAAGAGGAGGATTCATTTTATAATTACTGTCTGCTGTATCAATATCAGCATCAGTAAGTGTAAAATGATGCGGACAAACTTCTGCAGTTACGTCTGCATTTAGATTTTTTGCAAACTTCATTAACTCTACCGTGCCTGCTGTTGAACAATGGCAAACATGAAGCTTTGCTCCTGTTTCAGCAGCAAGAATAATATCTCTTGCCATAATCGTGTCTTCTACAGAATTAGGTATTCCGGGCACATTAAATTTTTCTGAAGCAACGCCTTCGTTAAGCACCCCTGCTCCTACTAAGTTTTTATCTTCACAATGTGCCATTATGATTGCACCAAGCTCAGCCGCCTTTTTCATAGCTTCTCTGTACAGTGTTATATCCATAACGCTCTTTCCGTCCTCTGAAAATGCTACTGCGCCCGCCTTAGAAAGTGCTTCCATATCTACAAGCTCTTTTCCCTCCATGCCTTTTGTAATGCATGCAAGCTGTTTTACTCTTACAGGTGCTTCTTTATCAGCTTTTTCCAATATATATTTTAATGTCTCGACTGAATCAACAACAGGCTTTGTATTTGGCATTGCGCATATTGTTGTCACTCCGCCTTTTGCAGCTGCCTTTGCTCCTGTCACAATATCTTCTTTGTATGTGAGTCCCGGATCTCTCAAATGAACATGCAAATCAATAAATCCCGGCATCACATAGCATCCTGTTGCATCTATTATTCGTACATTTTTATTTAATTCTGTTTCACCGTCTTTTTCCGGATTGTATGCATTTTCTTTCCATGCTTTATCAGTAAATTTTTCCACATCATAATTTTCACCGATATTTTTTATATATAATCTCTCAATTCTGTCATCTACAATTTCCACGTCTGCAATTTCATGCATTCCGGTTTCCGGATCTATGACATGTCCGTTTTTTATTATTATCATTATGTCACCTCTTTTTATTTATAAATAAAAGTATTATATTTCTATTTTGCTCATTATGCTTTGTTACTAATCTTTGCAATATCATTACATTTTGATTTTAATGCATCGTTTCCATAAAAAGCATGTATGAAATAACATATGCCTTTTTTCTGGAAGCTTCATCTTCAGTAACATTTATTTCTATATCAACTATATCGTTTTCTATGCCTATCCTTAATATATCAAGCCCCGTATCTGCTACAGTCATAATAATATCATTGATATTAAGTGCTTTTTCACATGTTTTATCAGCTTTTAGTTTAAGCTTTAATATTCCGCCTGTTTCAAATATCTGCTTTGTATGTTCATCCAAAGAATTAATAAATTCTTTGTGTTCTTTTCCTTCGTCAACATATATCTCATATTGAAACTGTCTGCTGTTTCTGATTATGCTTTTCATTACAGACATGCTTACTATCTTGCCATCAGCAATAATTCTGTCATATATCTGTTTTTCTCTTTCAGGCTTAAAAATGTAATCCTGTGTTACAATTTTATTTGCCGCCACCTGTCTTGAACAGGCAAGTCTCTTATCCAATAATTCAAGCAGTTCATCATCAACTTGATTTATCTGTTTTCTTACGTCCTCTAATGCCATATATTTACTCCAAAATCAATATATTTTTGCTCGCCTTTTGGGGCATACGCATACACAATTATTTTATCATAAAAGAAGGTTCGAAACAAGAACAATACCAATGCAAAATAAGCCTACCCCATCACATTAAAAAAAGCGAGAAATAATTCTCGCTTTTTTAATGTACATCCATATTACATTTCTGAAAGTAATTTTTCTACTGATGCAAGCTTTACACAAAGAACAAAAATCTTTGTTGCCTCAAGCATTTCCTCAGGTGTAGGGAATGATGGAGCTATTCTGATATTTGAATCAAGCGGATCTTTTCCATATGGGTATGTTGCACCTGCTCCTGTAAGCACAACTCCAAGCTCCTTACATTTTGAGACAATTGATTTAGCACAGCCCGGCATCGCATCAAATGATATGAAATAACCACCTCTTGGCTTAATCCATGTTCCGATTTCCAGACCTGTCAATTCTTCATCAAAAATATTAAGAACTGCTTCAAACTTTGGTCTTAACAAATCAGCATGCTTCTTCATATGAGCATTTAACCCATCAATATCTTTAAAGAATCTCACATGTCTAAGCTGATTTATCTTATCATGACCAATTGTCTGTACTGTCATGAGACTCATAATATACTTAATGTTTTCCTCTGATGTTGCAATTGCAGATACACCTGAGCCAGGGAAGCTTATTTTAGATGTTGATGCAAAAATGTATACCATATTTGGATTGCCGGCTTTTGCACACTCATCAAGGATATTTAAAATAACATCCTGCTTGTCTTCATAAAGATGATGGATACAATATGCATTATCCCAATAAATACGGAAATCTTCTGCTGCAGGCTTTAAATTAGCAAATCTTCTTACAACTTCGTCTGAATATGAAATACCTGTTGGGTTGGCATACTTTGGCACACACCAGATACCCTTTACAGCCGGATCATTATTCACATACTGTTCAACCATATCCATATCCGGACCATCCTCACCAAGAGGAATATTAATCATTTCAATACCAAAAAGCTCTGTAATTTTGAAATGTCTGTCATATCCCGGTACAGGGCAAAGGAGTTGCACCATTGACACCAAATGTCATTGATCTGGCAACCGTATCATACATAATATTAAGACTTGAATTACCGCATACAATTACATTATCTTTCTTTACTTCCATCATATCGGCCATAAGCTTTCTGCATTCACCGATACCGTCGAGATCACCATAATTACGTGTGTCATTTCCAAGTAAAGTTTTCATATCTGAGCTGCTGTTTATTACATCAAGCATCGGCATTGCCAATGCAAGCTGTGAAGCTCCCGGTTTACCTCTTGCCATATTTAGAGACAGTCCCTTTGCCTCCTCAGTTTTAAATTCCTGCTCAAGCTCTCGTTTTAACTGCTCAAGCTCTTCTTTTGTCATATCCTTGTATGCTTTCATCGATATCACTCCTTATATATAATTACAAGTAAATTTATACTTTAATAACATTCTAACCAGAGTATTATATCAAAACAATCATAAACTTTCTATATACAATTATATTTTTTTATTTTTTTTATTTCTTTTTTGTAATTTTTTATCTGATTTGTATATTTAATGAGATTTCTTAGAAATCTGTTTTCTTCATTATTCCGGTGCTTAAACCAATAGATATTGCCGTTATCAACACAACTATCAATGTCACAGCCATTCCAATCTGAAATTCAGACATTTTTCTTACGGTTTCAATTATGCTTTGTATCTGTTCTCCTGCAATTTCAATTCCTTTTTTAGCAACTAAAATTACAAAACCACCTACAACACCCATAATAAAAAGGATTGCTATTCTGCTTTTTTCTGCGCCAAATTTCAGTTCTATCGGAATCATAATATCCATCATAATTATCATTATTGCTATAAATATAATTCCAACAATCAAATCAGTCCTGCCAGCAGTATTATTTTTTATCAAACCAATAATAATAAATGTAAGCATACCGACTGACCATGAAACAATGCCGGAAATCAAACTAAATATATATTTTTCTATAACATATATTTTAGTCGTTATCGGTAATGTCATTATAAATGGGTATCCATTATCAAACTCATCATATCCTATTGTTCCAATAGCAAGTGTCAAACCAAGAATTGACATATATCCGACAACAAACGAACCATCCATTGAAAAACCAAGTATAATGGTAACACAAAGAAATATAAAAAGTGACTGTTTCCTTTGCATTATTAATCTAAAATCTTTTTCAAGTAATCCCAGCATATTAATCCCCCTATCTAATTATTATTATCTGTCATCATTAAAATCAAGTCATCAATTTTCCCGTTTTCAATTACGATATCAGAATAGTTTTCTAAGTAAAACTGTTTCTGATTAGTCAGACATTTTATTCCATATTTGTCCTTTTTTGTTTTTATAATATATTCCTTATCAAGCTTGTTATATACATTTTCATCAACCTTCAACACACCATATTGGTCGATAATATTGCCTGTTTCCTCGTGCAATATAATTTTTCCTTTATGGATAAAATAAATTTCATCACTAAGACTTTCCAAGTCTGTTGAAATATGAGACGAAATAAGCACCGAACGTTCTTCATCCTCTATCAAATATTTTCTTATCAAATCAAGGATTGCATTTCTTGCCTCAACATCAAGCCCCGCAGTTGGTTCATCAAGAATAAGGAGTCTGGCTTTATGACTTATAGCAACAATAACTCTAAGCTTTGCTTTCATTCCTGTCGAAAAATCCTTTAAAAGCTTCTTTGTATCAAGTCCCTGTTTTTTGCAATTATCAAGAAAAAATTTTTCATCATATTCTTTATACATTTTCTTAAGAATTTTATTTATATCATTGATATTTAAATACATGCTGAAACCCGAATCAGAAAGTGCAACTCCTATTTTTTCTTTTTCATTTACAGTTAGTTCACTTACATCCTTGTCAAATACCCTGACACTACCCGCATCAGCTTTTACAATACCAAGTATAGATTTAATTGTCGTACTTTTACCGGCTCCGTTTTTTCCGACTATGCCAACGATTCTGCCGGGTGATATCTCCATTGATATATCCAAATTAAAATCCTTATAGTTTTTTTGAAGATTTTCAATCTTTACCATAATAATTCCTCCTAAATATTATTGCGAGCAATTAAGCACATCACAATTCTCCCGATTCAAGCATTAATTCAACAAATTCCCTTACTTCTTCTAATGTCATACCAATTTCTCTGGCATGAACCATGGCCTTTACAAAATCTTCTTCTACGGCTTTTCTTCTTGCTTCCATTGCAAGCTGCTGATTAGTAGCTGCAACAAATGTCCCCTTACCGTGTACGGTAATTACAAAGCCTTCTTCCTCTAATTTGTCATAAGCTTTTTTTACTGTAAGTGCACTTATTTTTAAATCAGCAGAAAGTGCTCTGACCGAGGGAAGCAAATCATTTTCTTTAAGTTCCCCCTTAATAATATGATTTTTTATCTGATTAATAAGCTGCTCATAAATCGGTACCATTGAAGAGTTATTTAAAATTATATGCTTACTATTCACCTCTTTCAGTAAACAGTATATAACAGTATATAACAGTTGTCAACTGTTATATACTGTTATATTATTATATTATTATATTTTTTATTTATCGTTTTAATACATATAAAAATCAGAAACGTGCGCCGCAAGTCGCACAACAAAAAAAGATGCAATATAGATTGCATCTTTTATCTTTCTATTTTTTCTACAGCATCATTTATATCATTCCACAATCCGCCTATATCTTTTGTGACCCTTTCATCTCCCGAATTTGTCAGGATAATTATTGTCACATCATTCTCTACATTGACGGACATATAATTGGCAAAACCATCTATGTATCCTCTATGCCATACATTAGGTCCGGTAACCATAAGACCACACGCATAATAAGTCGGTTCATAATCCGGATCGATTTCAGGCTCTTCGTATTCGTCCTTCAACTCTTCCTTTAACCTTTGCTGCTCCTTCTCATAATGCATTTTATCTTTTATGGCAACATCCTTAACATCTGTCATTATTTCAAATGATTCTTTGGATACAATATTTCCTTTTGAAAGATTTCGCATCCACGAAAACATATCGAATACATCGGACCTTATGCCACCTGCCGCAAAAAGTGTTTCGTAGCTGCTTGACACAAAGCCCTCTGATTTTATGTAGCTTACCGCATCATTTTCCAATGGTTTTAAATTACTGTTTGACATATCGCATGGAACAAGAATATTTTCAGTTATATATTCATCATATTCCATACCTGAAACCTGTTCAATAATGCAGCCAAGCAAATAATAGTTAGTATTGCTATATGCATATTGTTCATCCGGCTCAAACAAAAGGTCATTATTATAAAGATTTTTAAGCATATCTTCTCTTGACCACTTGTATTCATCGAGTCCTTTATAATCCTTATTCTCAATAAACTCCTCGTATATTGCCTTACTGTCACTGACAGTCATATAGCGTTTCATATCGTTTAGATAATCGATTATACCTGAGCGCATCTGCATTAATTCAAGTATCGTAATATCTTTTCCATATTTATAATCCGGAAAATATTTATCGATAGAATCATATATATCTAATTTTTCTTCTTCATAAAGCTGCATAATTGCGGCTGCTGTAAATGATTTTGTCAACGATGCTATTCCGTATCTTGTAATATTGGTGTTATCAATATTATCCCATTCAGACGCTTTTCCAAATGATTCTGCATAAACAATATCATCACCCACACCAACAAGTATTGTTCCCTGCAAATCATGTTCTTCTAATCCATCATAAACCGCCTGTCTAACGCCATTATATCTCGAATCAAGTAATAAAGTTTCACTTGCAAGATATCTGTATGACTCGCACTTATTTTCAGAAGATGTTTCTTCATCAGTCAGACTTTCATCATCAATAAGACTATCACTGTCAGCATCGCCTGTTTCAATTTCATTTTCTATTTTAATCGCGCCCGTTATTTCTTCTGTTGCATTTTTTGTTATATTATCACATGAGGTACATACGGATAATGTTGAAAGCATCAAAAGCATTATCAAGGCTAATGTTATGTGCCTTTTTACCATGATATTTTCCCTGCGATTTTATTTACATTGAAAGACGAACATTTATGTACTGTTCAAGCAAATCAGCTGTTTTTTCTATTCCAATCTTACTTGAATTTAAACAAATGTCATAGCTGTCTGCATCGCCCCAATCAGCCTTACATAAAGCATCATGATAAGCTCTTCTTTTTCTGTCAGCCTGTTCCATTTTATCTTCTGCATCACCCCTTGAAATTCCAAGACCTTCGCTTATACGATTAATTCTGTCTTTAGTATCTCCATTGATAAAAGCTGCAATAACTTCTACATTTTGATCATCAAGAATTTCATCTGAGCATCTTCCTATTACAACAAAACTTTCCCCTTCCGAAACCTTTCTCTTCATAAATTCAAATTCAAGCTCTGCAACTGATTTTTCCATAGAATTCGAAAAGTCTCCAACACTTCTTGAAAAAAGAACATTTCTTGGCTTCTCATCAAACTTTGCCAAATCATCTATAGAAGAACCTTTTTCAGCAGCAATTTCTTCCAACATATTGCTGCCATATAATTTCAAATTAAATCTTTTTGCTATTTTTTCTGCGATACTATGACCGCCACAGCCGTACTCACGGCCTATAGAAACGATAAACTGTTTACTCATAAGTAACACACTCCTTTTTATTTGGCATTAACAATATCTGAGATAAATCATTAACATGGACAAGGCAACAACAATAATTGTCGCAGGTGCAGATGCTGCACAATATCTTCCCCATCCAATATGATGACCATTCTTTGCAGCTACTGATACACCGACAACATTTGCAGATGCACCAATTGGTGTTGCACTGCCACCGATATCTGTTCCCATTGAAAGTGTCCATGCAAGTGTTTCAAGGTCAACTCCTGCTGTACTTGACAATGTCTGAATTACAGGAACCATTGTTGCCGCAAACGGAATATTATCAACAAACGCACTTGCCATAGCTGATACCCATATAATTATCGCTATCATAGGCTTTATCTGTCCACCCGATACATCCTCGATAAAGTTAGCTATTATATTAAGAATTCCTGTCTGTTCAAGTCCACCTACTACCATAAACAAACCAATAAAGAACAACAAAGTATTGTAATCAACCTTCTTTAAGAGAGTAAGTGCATCCTTTGCAAAACAAATTAATGTGACTATTGCTATAAATGTTCCAATAAATGCAACCGTAAGTCCGGTATTTGCATGTGAAATAAGCAATACAACTGCAAGAGCAAAAATAATACAGCTCATGATGAATTCTTTCTTACTTGAAATTGCATCCTTTGGATCAGGTACTTCTTCCGGATTTACAACATATCCATCCTGTGGAAGTACTTGTTTACGGAATATAATAAAGAAATATATAACTACAACAACAAGTGATACAACCGCTATTACACCTGTATTTTTAAGGAAGTCACTGAATGAATAACCAAGTGATGTACCAATAATAATTGGAGGATCACCGCACATAGTAGCCGAACCACCTAAATTTGCACAAAACACATCTGCTAATATCATAGGAACCGGATCTACCTTAAGAAGCTTTGCAAGCTCAACAGTAACCGCTGCAAGGAACAATATAACCGTAATACTGTCTATAAACATTGAAAGTATTGCAGAAAGTATCATGAATGCAATAAAAATCGGAATTGGCTTGTAATTTACAAGCTTTGCCAATCTAAGACATAACCATCTGAAAAATCCGGCCTTAGCCATACCTTCTACCATTACCATCATACCGGCAAGAAATATAATGGTTGCCCAGTTGATTCCCGCTGATTCCTCTGAAGCTTCTCCTGATACATGCCAGAAATCAAGAGTAAAAATACTTTTAATATTAAGTGTTTCCATTATGGCATCCACATCACGCATTGCCACGCCAAACACGAAAATAAGTGTCAAAATGCCGCATGCTAATGTTACATATTGGCGTTCTATCTTATCAAGAACGATAAGAACAAACATGACAACGAAAATTACAAGTGCTAAAATCTGTGCAATTGTCATTTTTTTATCCTCCTAAAAATACTTTTATTAAATTGCCACATTGTATTATAGCACCTTATTTTTCCTTTTCAATATTTATTTTCTAAAAACAGAATAAAATATCAATCCTTTGCAAATTATATTCACTAAGTAAAGGTAAATTGGAGATAAAAAATGAATAATCAGAATATTTATTTTGCATTATCGCAAAGTACGCTCGTTCATTCGAGAAGTGTAAAGCTTGATGACATTGCAACAGTTTTTTCAAACGAAAATGATGTTTTAAACAACGTAAAAAATATACAAATAATAAAACTTGATGAGCAAAACGACCAGCAGGTTATTACTGCTTTGTATATCGTAAAAAAAATAACTGATCTTTATAAAAATGCCACTATAACAAGCATTGGCGAAAACGAAACAATTGTTTATTACAAAAATGTAAAAACGCCAAAGAAAATTATAAACAATATTAAAATTATATTAGTCATGCTTCTTGCTTTTTTTGGTACCGCCTACTCCATTATGTCATACAACGGTGATGTAGGTACCGATCAACTTCTTGAAAAATTATATTATCAATTTATGGGAGCAGAAGCTGATTTTAATCCAAATCTGTCTTTAATTGGTCTTGCAGGATATTCCATCGGATTGTTCATAGGAATGATTGTATTATTCAACCATGGAATAATAAGCAAAAAGCAATATGAACCAACACCGCTTCAGGTTCAAATGCGTTTGTATGAAGGGGAAGTAAATCAATGTATTATCATAGACAGCGAAAGGAAGGAAAAAACAATTGATGTGGATTAGATTAACAGCTTATTTTATATTCACTGTTATTGCGGGAAGTGCAATTGCCGCAGGTTATATCGCTTTTATAACACTGCTTGGAATATATGATAAGCTGCTTGTAAAGCTTTATGCCATAAGACTAACTTACCTTATCGAATGGCTGATAATTTTTGGAGGTCTTACCGGCACAATTATTTTTTTATTTAACCTGCAGCTCCCGTTTAAAACTGTCGGTTTATTTTTATTCAACTTATTTGGCGGTACTTTTACCGGCTGTTTAGCAGGTGCACTGGCAGAAATATTGAAAATATTTCCCGTCATTTCAAGGCGAGTTAAAATCAGAAAGGGAATGCCGTATATACTCTTTGCTGCTGCGCTTGGCAAGGCAGTCGGATGTTATATAAATCTTTATTAAAAATATTAATCAGGAGGACAGAATAAATGAAAAACAAACATACGGAAGAATCATATAACAGTTTTGTAAAAGCCATTACCCCAAAGCATAATCATGTTATTAACTGTTTAAATGCTTTTTGGGTTGGAGGATTAATATGTACCATCGGACAAATAATAACAAATATAATGACAGATTATTTTGGATTATCAATTGACGATGCGGGAAGTTGGACATCCATTATTCTTGTATTTCTTAGCGTTTTACTGACATCCTTTAACCTTTATAAACCAATTGCCAAAGTTGGAGGTGCCGGTGCACTTGTTCCAATCACAGGATTTGCAAATTCTGTTGCTGCTACAACAATCGAATACAAAAAAGAGGGTGAGGTTTTTGGTAAAGGTGTAAAAATATTTACTATTGCCGGTCCGGTTATACTTTTTGGTATTGTTACAAGCTGGGTTGCAGGACTGATATACTGGATAATTTCATTTTTTAATATTTTTTAAAGGAGTAAAATATGGATATTTTTGAAGAAAAAAAGGAAGCTGTCGGAAAACAGACAATATTATTTAATAATCCACCTTATATTTTAAGTTCAGCAAGTATAGTCGGTGAGCTTGAGGGTAATGGTCCTCTTTCATCATTTTTTGACCAAATTGAACCCGACCCTACCTTTGGTCAGGATTCCTGGGAAAAAGGTGAATCTGAAATGATGCGAAGGACTGTGGAGCTTGCAATTTCAAAATCAGGAATATCAAAGGATGATATAAGATATATTTTTGGCGGTGATTTGTTGGGGCAGTTAATAAGCACAACATTTGCCGTAAAAGACCTTAATATTCCTGTATTTGGTTTATATGGTGCATGCTCAACGTGTGGTGAATCCTTAAGCCTTGCAGCAATGACGGTAGCGGCCGGATATGCAGATAATGTTATCGCTGCTACAAGCAGTCACTTTGGCAGTGCAGAAAAGCAATTCAGATTTCCGCTTGAATACGGAAACCAACGGCCATTATCTGCAACCTGGACAGTAACCGGAAGCGGTGCATTTATTGTAAGCAGAGCAACAAAGCTATGTCCATGCAATCAATACACTCACATAAAAGCTGTTACAACAGGAAAAATAGTAGATTACGGTGTAAGGGACAGCATGAACATGGGCGCA
>CALZHV010000049.1 GCA_945787485.1 uncultured Lachnospiraceae bacterium | reverse complement strand
AAATTTGCACATTGGAGAATGGTATGTACCTTTCAATAAGAAATGATGCATCTTTTATTGTGTCCACGGACTCAACGCTTAATATATTTGAGCATCAGTCAACGTACAATCCTAATATGCCACTTAGACAGTTGCTATATTTTACAACTATTATTAAGGATATTATTGATGAACGATATATTTATTCAAGAAAGCTGGTAAAGGTTCCTACACCGAAATTTGCAGTATTCTATAACGGTGAAGAAAAGCGTCCCGAAACAGAAGTTGTCAAACTATCGGATGCATTTATAAATAATACCGAGGCGCCGGAGCTTGAGCTTATCTGTAAACTGTACAACATCAATCCGGGGAATAACGGTGAATTGTTAAACAGATGCAACACATTAAGAGAATATATGATTTTCATCGGATACGTAAAGAATAATCTGGAAATGTACGGAAAAACAACAGAAGGATATGACCGTGCATTAAGCGAAGCAATCAACCGGTGTATAGATGAAGATATATTGAAGGAATTCTTTATGAATCGTGGAGAGGAGGTTCAGAAAGTTATGATGTTTGATCTTACATTTGAAAAACAGATGAGAAATGCTAAACGTGAATGGTATGACGATGGCTTTGCTGATGGTAAAGCTGAAGGTTTTTCCGATGGTTTTTCCGAAGGATATACTTATTTAATTAACATGATAATCACTAAAGTAAGAAAAAGGAAAACGATTAACCAGATAGCCGATGAACTTGAAATGGACAAAACTGAAATCAGTCCGGTATATGAGTCAGTTTTGAAACATGCACCTGAATATGATGTAGAGGAAATTCTTAAAGATATAATGCCTACACCGGAACACTGATTATCCGGTGCATGGACAATTAAACAATGTATTAAAAATAAAGGGTTTATTAAATGAATAAAGATGGAAGCATTAATCTCAGTTAGTGCTTCCAATTTTTATATAAAAACATATGCTGTTACTATATGATTTTTGGTATATAAGCAGCGTAAATTTAAATTGCAAACTTGGATTTCAATATGAACAAGTGGTGACTATATGATTTTTGGTACCGTAGCTGTATAGGATTTTGAATTGCATACAGAGATTTTATAATAAACAAAGAGGTGGCTTATTTGATTATAGGTACATCAGCTGTATAGGATTTTGAATTATAAACATAGATTTTATAATGAACAAAGCGGTGGCTATATGATTTTTGGTACCTTAGCGTAAGGATTCACAATTACTCAGATTCCCATAGATACAGCAGGGGGATTTGCACAAGGATGTGCAAATCAGGGACAATCGAGCATGGATGCGAGTTTGTCCCGACCCGGACGTATCATATAAACTACCCGGGAATCTGTTAGTAATTCGAATCCGTTCGCGCAGTACCAAAAATCATATACGTCACCGCTTGTTCATATACCCCCCTATCTCCAATCAAAATCCATATACACACAAACCCAAAACCATATACGTCACCGCTTGTTCATAAAACCCCCTATCTCAAATCAAAATCCCTACACTCACGAACTCAAAATCATATAAGCCACCACATATTCATATATAAATATAAGAACCTTTATGTATCGGGTGGAAAATGTCAGAAAAGATAATAAAAAGCATTGTGGCGATTGCACTGACACTTACAATTGCATACGTGCTTACAATGGCTATAAATGGGAAGAAACAGAGTGTTGAGAGCGAGTTTGATGCATTAGAAACAGGCAAAGATATATTGATAAGTATAGACGGAAAAAATGAGCTTATAGATGTTGAAAAGTATATAGCGGGAGTATTACCGTATGAAATTGAGGCTACAGCTTCTTTGGATGTCGTATGTGCACAGGCTGTTGCAATAAGAACAGGCATTTATTATGAAATGGGTGAAGAAACGGTTTTAGAGGGTTCAAAGCTAAATTATAAGTATATGTCTGACAGAGAGGGCGAAAAAAAGTATGGAAGAGATGAATATATTAGAATACGAAATATTTGTCAAAGGGCAGTTATTGAAACACGCACAAAAACCATGAATTAATGCAGCAAAAAAACAGCAAGTAATAAATACCGAAATGGCAGCAAATAAATAGCATATAATAATGGTGAGATAGCGGTAAAATAAACTTACAAATAAAGCGTTATATATACATAGGGAAAGAAAAAATTAATAGTTTTTCCATAATTTGAATATTACCTTTGTAAAGTGATAATACTACTATTACAAACAAAGATACTTTATGTAGGAGGCAATATTCATGAGTAGAATGAATGGAATAATTAAGTCAAAGGGTTTTTATGTTGCTCTTGGAACAGGTTTGGCAGCTTTTGGTTCACTTATGGTTGCATATAACTATAAGTCTTCATTACAGGATAAAGACAACAAACCGGCAATAGACTTAAATGAGGCATATGTCGTTGACAGTGAGGAAGAAAACAGAACCTATAACACGACTGAAATACTTAAAGAGGAAACAGTGAATGCAAATTCAACGGTAAACAATAAGAAAAAGGAAACAGAAGATAAGCAAGTAAAAAAAGAAGAAACTACAACCGAGAAGGAAAACATCGCTGAGGAAGAATATGTATGTGAAGAGGTTGTCGCAAATGTTGAAAACGACATGGAAACACGTATTGCAAAACTTGAATATAACGGAGAAAAGATAATGGCTACACCATTGGATGGTGAGGTTATTTTACCATATAGTATGGATACTACAGTGTATTTCAAGACTCTTGAGCAATATCGTTGTAATCCGGGTATGTTAATAGCGGCAGAAGAGGGAACAGACTTTATATCGGCATATGCAGGCATTGTTTCGGCAATAGAAGATACAAAGGAATTTGGAACACTCATTACTGTGGAGCTTGGAAACGGATATAAGACATATTACGGACAGGCAATGAATGTTTGTGTAAAGGTCGGAGATGATGTGGCGGTCGGTCAGGTTATTGGAGAAGTGGCTCCGGTAAGTTCATATTATAAACAGGAAGGAAATCATCTTTATTTCAAGATAACAAAGGATGATGCTCCGGTAGACCCGGTTACTTTGCTAAAGGATGCAAAATAATATTTTATGTAAACAAAAAGACAATGTCTCGTGCAAAGCACAGATGTTGTCTTTTGCTGTTTATGTCGTTATATTTGTTGTTTGTGTCGTAATATATGTCGAACTTTGTATGTATGGAAGATATTGACACTATCTGCGGCCATATGATAATATTATTTTATGTAAATAGGAGAGATGGACATGAATATTATAGGCACCGAAGGCGAAGTGAATATAGAAAATACAAAAAAGATGGTTGATTCCATATTGAATGTTGGAAGCTGGCCGGTTTTTGTAGTTGATAAATCCAGTTTTGAGATACTGTATCAGAATAAGAAGGCTTTTGATATAGTAGGAAATAAAATTGGATGTTTTTGTTATGAGCTTTTTTATACTTCGGAGACACCATGTATTGATTGTCCTATGTCGATGATTGGTACCAATTCCATTGTGTTGAAAAAGAATAGTGAATTATTTGAAAAAGAGAATAAAAAAATGTATTCCAATATAACATGGTTTGATGGAAGACAGGCAGTCATGATTTCTTTGTTAAATGATGAAATGGAATTATGCTCAAACGAAAATACCATTGAAGGTGCAAATCTTAATCAAAATAATAATGAATTGGACAGCTTGACTGAAATACCGAATTATCTTAAATTTTACTCAAAGGCTGAGCATGATATACAAACAAATCCAAATAAAGAATTTGCAGTCGTTGTATTTGATATAGACAGATTAAAAAGTATAAATGATTTGTACGGTCTCACTAAAGGCGATGATGCTTTAAAATATGTTGCCAATTGCCTGAAAGATGAATTTGGCTCAGAGAACAATTATGCAAGACTACATTCTGATATGTTTGCGTTTTACATAACCTTTGAGAAAAAGGGTGATATAATAAAACAGATTGAAAAGATTAGAAAGAGAATTTCCGCTTCAGAGTTTGAATTTACGATTAATACATCTGCAGGTATATACATAGTTAATGACAGATCTGTTCCGGTTAACCTTATGTGCGACAGAGCAATGATGGCAAGCAGAACCATTAAGGATGATGTAATGAAATTCTGCTCTTTCTACGATGAACAATATAGAAATGAAATGCTTAAAACAAGTGAAATAGAAAAGGACATGAAGAAGGCACTTGAAAACGGAGAGTTTCAAATGTATCTTCAGCCTAAATATTTGCTCGAAAACAATACATTGTGTGGTGCAGAAGTGCTTGCAAGGTGGATTCATCCGACAAAGGGAATAATATCGCCTATTGATTTTATCCCATTGTTTGAAAAGAACGGCTTTATTTTAAAGTTAGATGAGTATATGTGGGAAGAAGCCTGCAAGACATTAAGAAGATGGATAGATGAGGGACGTACACCGATTCCGCTGTCTGTAAATATATCGAGATACCATATCCAGCATAATGATTTGGAAAACGTATTGCAGGAGATGTTGAAGAAATATGATTTATCTCCTAAGTATTTAAATCTGGAGATTACGGAATCATTGTTCCTGGACAAGCCGGAAGAACTTAACAGAGTATTGGTAAAGCTTCAGTCAATTGGTTTCAAGCTTGAGGTAGATGATTTTGGTTCAGGATTTTCTTCTTTAAATCTTATAAGAAATGTTTCTGTTGATACTATCAAGATAGATAAAGAATTTCTTGATAATGAGATAGCATCAGAAAAGGGTAAGATTGTTGTTAATCATACAATAGACATGGCAAAGGACTTAAAGCTGCAGGTAGTTGCAGAGGGTGTTGAAACAAGAGAGCATGTGGAATTCCTTAGAAGTTCACATTGCGATATTGCGCAGGGATTCTTTTTTGCAAAACCAATGCCTATTACAGAGTTTGATAAATTTGATTTTTAAAGAATATGTAAATTAATTTAAATAAATAAAAGTGAAAAGCAGTTCTTGACATATACAAATGGCTGTTGTATATTGTGAAATATATAATAAATGAAAACAAAAGGAGACTTATTTTATGTTAGAAAAAATGAAAGAAATCATTTCAGAGCAGTTGAATGTTGATCCGTCAGATGTTGAACTTACAACATCATTCAAGGATGATCTTAGTGCAGATTCACTTGACCTTTTCGAGCTTGTAATGGCACTTGAAGAGGAGTACAACTGCGAGATTCCTTCAGATGATTTATCATCAATCGCAACTGTTGAGGATGTAATTAAGTACCTCAAAGAGCTTGGAATTGAAGAGTAATCAGTACATATTTAAGTTGTTTATAAAAAAAGGAAATCATATTTTGTGATTTCCTTTTTTTAATGTATAGGAAACTTTTCGTTTCCTATACATTAAAAATGCCTGAGATAATTGTATGCATTTTAATATATAATTAATTACCAAATTAACAATAAAAATATACTAAGGTGTATCTAATAAAAAAGGAAACCGACTTACATTTTGCAAGCCGGTTTCCTTTTTTTATGTATTTTGCATGAAAGGGAATTAACCCATTACTACCTCAACCTTATGGTTCTTTCCATCGCCGATTACAGGTATTACATTTCCGTCTACAGCATTTCCGTCAACAACCATGCTCTTAACGCCCTTGCATACGTGATCCGGATTAGAAACTGTAATATCATATGTATCACCACGGAACTGTCTTGATACTGTAAATCCATCCCATTCACTTGGAATTGAAGGATCTATCTTAAGTCCGCCGAAATCAGGAATAACACCAAGGATATACTGTGATACTGCTACAAAGTTCCAAGCAGCTGTACCTGTAAGCCATGAGTTCTTAGCTTCACCTGATCTGCCTGCATCTTTACCTGCGATCATCTGAGCATATACATATGGCTCTGTTCTGTGAAGATCTGATATTTCTTCAAGATATGCAGGAGCAATTCTTGAATAGTAATCATAAGCTCTGTCACCTTGTCCTGCATATGCAGCAGCAGCAATAATCCAAGCATTGTTATGACAGAATACACCGGCATTCTCTTTATAACCGGCCGGATATGTAGAAATCTCACCGTATTTAACAACATACTTTGTGAAAGCAGGATTGTTAAGAACAAGACCATACTGGCATCCTAAATATTTATCTATTGCATCAAGTGTCTTGATATCATAACCTTTATCCTTACCAAGTTCTGACATAATAGCAAAGCCTTGTGGCTCCATAAAGATCTTACCTTCATCACACTTGCTTGAACCAACAGGTTCGCCTTCATTATCATAAGCTCTTAAGAACCATTCTCCATCCCATCCGCTTTCAAGGATGTTAGCTCTCATCTTATCAATCTCAGCCTGTGCCTTGGCAGCTGCCTCTGTATCACCCTTGTACTGGCAAAGCTCTACATAAAGTGGAGCAACGTATGTAAAGAGTGTTGCAACAAACATAGACTCAGCAGTCTTTGAATAACCGCCTTCCTTCTCAAACATAGGAGAAGTATATGTCTGGAAGCTTTCACCAGGTACTGTTGAGTAGCAAGAAAGGTTAAGACAGTCGTTCCAGTCAGCTCTCATGCTAAGTGGAAGTCCGTGAGGACCAACATTATTTACTACTCTGTAGAATGACTGCTGTAAGTGATGCATCATTGGTTGTGCAAGCTTCTCGTCATTTCTGTAAGGAACCATCTCATCAAGAATTGAGTAATCACCTGTCTCCTTGATATATGCTGCAGTTGAAAGAATCATCCATAATGGATCGTCTGAGAAGTTTCCGCCGACAGCATCATTACCCTTCTTTGTAAGAGGCTGATACTGATGGAAACAACCACCATCTTCAAACTGTGTTGCAGCAAGGTCTAAAATTCTTTCTCTTGCTCTGTCCGGAATCTGATGAACAAATCCAAGTAAATCCTGATTTGAATCTCTGAATCCCATACCACGTCCGATACCTGATTCGAAGTAAGATGCTGAACGTGACATATTAAATGTTACCATACACTGATACTGATTCCAGATGTTAACCATACGGTTCATCTTGTCATCAGGAGTGTTAACTGAATATTTTGAAAGAAGGTCTTCCCACATAGCTTTGTTTGCTTCGAATGCTGCATCAACCTTTTCTACAGTATCAAACTGAGCAATCATGTCATATGCTTTGTCTTTTTTCATTGAACCGTCAGCGTTCCACTTGTCCTCACCATTTTCAACGTAACCAAGAATGAAAACAAGTTCCTTTGTTTCGCCAGGTCCGAGATCAATGTTGATGCTGTGAGAAGCGATAGGTGACCAACCATCAGCCTTTGAATTGTTTGACTTACCGGCAACAACTGCGTCCGGATTTTCAAAGCCATTGTAAAGACCCATAAATGATTCACGATCACAATCATAACCATCAATAGGTGAGTTAACTGTATAGAATGCAAAATGATCACGACGCTCTTTATATTCTGTCTTGTGGAATAATGTTGAACCTTCAACTTCAACTTCACCGGTACTGAAGTTTCTCTGGAAGTTTGTTGAATCGTCCTCTGCGTTCCATAAACACCACTCAAGGAATGAGAAGAGTGTAAATGATTTTTTGCTTGTTCCTTCGTTCTTTAATACAACCTTCTGAACTTCGCCCTGGTAATTCTGTGGTACGAAGAATGTTACCTCAGCCTTAAGACCATTGCTCTTTCCTGTGATGATTGTATATCCCATACCATGACGACACTGATAAAACTCAAGAGTTTTCTTTACAGGTGACCATCCCGGGGACCAAATATTACCTTCCTCGTTTATGTAGAAATAACGACCGCCCATATCAACAGGGACGTTATTATAACGATAACGAGTGATTCTTCTAAGACGAGCATCTTTGTAGAAGTGGTAACCTCCTGCTGTGTTGGAAATCAATGAGAAGAAATCCTGAGTACCCAAATAGTTTATCCATGGGTAAGGAGTTTTTGGTGATGTGATGACATATTCTTTGTTTTCGTCATCAAAATAGCCAAATTTCATGTAGTAATACCTTCCTTTCATAAAACACTGCCCCTATTATATAATAAAAATGCCTAAAAGACAACTGAAAATGTCTTTTTGAGACAACAAATTATACAAATAGGGGCAGCTGATTATACTGTATAAATTTTCTCTGTAACAGTCTTTGATTCACCGGGAGCCAACTCAATGTAACCTGACTCTGAAGCAGGTATTGGAAGATTAGGTGCATCTATCATCCATGTACTTGGTTCCGGACAAAAATATTCCTTGTCACCATGATCGTTCCAAATAACCCAATACTTGAATTCAGGGCAAACCTCGTAAACAATTTTTTTGCCGGAAGCTTCATCTGTTGCAATTGCACCGTGGAAAGGCCTGCCTTCGAATTCGCCTGTTTCGGCAAAGAAAACATCATTATCTATATCATGTAATACAGGAACCTGTGAGCCTGTAAGATACTGCTTTTCGTGATTTGTATGAGGAAGAAATTCACATGTCGGAATACATTTTGAATCAAGCTTCCACTTCTCACCTACAGGAACATAAAGTCTGACATCCTTGCCCTGTGCACCCTTTAAGAAAGGTCCGTTTATCGTTGTGTGATTACATACACCGTAAGGCATCATTTTGTCTGATGTATTAGTCATTTTAAATTCATATGAAAGTCCTTCGGCTGAAAGAGTAAATGTATACTCTGCCTTAAAGCTGACAGGGTAAATTGAATAAAATTCATCGTTTTCATCATATATATACTCTGTCTTGGCAACGGCAGTTTCACCGATAACCTCTGCCGAAACAATCGTATGCTCTCTCTTGTGGAGAAAACCGTGAATGTGGTTGCCTAAAGGATCATTTAACGGAAAATTGTAAGTCGCATCAGATGTTTTAAGAACACCGTTATTTAATCTGTTAGGAAGGTATAGGGTTGGAAAACCATATACTTCAGCTGATTTTTTTAGCTCATCAGGTGTCAGACTTTCGTCAAATCTGAATACTTCTATTTCATTTTCAATATCCTGAAGTCGCATAACATTACTTCCGAGAAATGGTGCAACTACAGCTTTGTAGCGACCGGAAGTAAGTTCTATAACATCTTTTTCCTTGTATGTTGTTATAATGGCTGATTGACTCATGTTTACCTCCATGTGATTTTCAAAATATGCCGGTGTATGCAAGCATTCACCATGGCAATGCCCATTATAGCACAAGAAAAAAACTATGTCTATTAAGATAAAGTAGCAAATCTCATAATATTACTTGAAAAAATAAAAAAATATGTTATACTCTTTGTATTCCGTAAGGGAGTAGTCGGCATATGTGTAAAACATATGTAGTTGTATCGACATAATGGTCGACAAGATCCGGTACCACTGTAAATGACGAGACTTATGAGCAGCTTTTGTTGCGCATAAGTCTCTTTTTTATTTATTTTGAAAGTGGACTTATTCGCTTTGCTCTTTATATGTTTAGTCAATAATTTACAAAGAATAGGAGACTATATATTAAATAATTGAGATGGGAGAAATACTATGGGAATTTTTGAATTATTTATTTTGGCAGTAGGTCTTTCTATGGATGCATTTGCCGTGTCTGTCTGCAAGGGTTTGTCCCTTGGTAAAATCAGATTTAAACACATGGCTATTGCCGGGTTATGGTTTGGAGGATTTCAGGGATTGATGCCGCTGATTGGTTATCTGCTCGGAAATCTTTTTGCGGACAAAGTAACTAAATATGCACATTGGATAGCATTTTTACTTCTTTGTATAATTGGAGGAAATATGATAAGAGAAGCTTTGTCAAAGGAAGAAGATAATACAGATGCTTCAATGGATTTTAAGTCTATGCTGCTTCTTGCCATAGCGACAAGTATTGATGCGTTATCCGTAGGTGTAACATTTGCATTCTTGAAGGTTAATATAATTGCGGCTGTTTTATTTATCGGAGCTGTAACTTTTGTTTTTTCTGCGGTCGGAGTAAAAATAGGAAGCGTTTTTGGAGAAAAATACAAGTCGAAGGCAGAGATAACGGGAGGTGTAATTCTCATAGTATTGGCAATAAAGATTTTGCTTGAGGGACTTGGAATAATATAATATAATTGTCATATAGTATTTTTGAAGGATGAGGATATGGAAAACACCAGGATAATATCCATTTTAATTGCCGCTGTAATAATGATTGTCATATGCATAAGCGGTTTTAAAATCAGAAAGAAAAAAGGCCGTTTGGCAACACTTGTAAGAACTATATTACTGATATCGGAAGTAATGATAATAAGTAATATGGTTTTTTGTCTTGCAAAAAACAGTATGACGGCATTGATTGCCCAGACGGTTTATTTTATTGGAATTGATATTTTGCTTTTGCATGTTGTGGAGTATGTCAGATACTATACGCAGGAAGCATTTTATTCTAAATATATTAGTATTCTAATGCATTTTTTTGCAGGCATTGATGTAATAGCGCTTCTTGTCAATTGTTATAACAATCATATGTTTGATATAGGAACAAAGCAGATGTGGGGAGATAATTTCTTTGTATATTATCAGGTCGGCTTTATGTTTTCGTATCATATAATGCTTACGATAGTCTTGATTTGCTATATAGTTGTAGCCCTGGCATATAAAACGGCGATTGTATCCCAGTTTCACAAAAAGAAGTACAGCAGATTGCTTGTTTTGATAGTTCTTTTAGCATTAAGTGATATTACTTGTATGTTTTTTGATTCGCCAATAGATTTTTCACTGATATTCCATTCGCTTGTGGCAATGCTGATTTCAGACTTTACATTTTTTTATATTCCGAAGGGGCTTGTTGAAAAAACGCTTTCACTTGTTGTAAAGGATATGGACAGTGCCGTAGTCTGCTATGATACTGACGGAAAATGTTTATATATCAATGAAGTTGGAAGAAAATATTTTAACCTTGGTAAAAAAGAACCGCTTGACAGTATGAGTGGTTTCTACAACACATGGCGAGAAGAGCATAAAGGAAAAATAAAAGATAATTACTGCTGGACACAGGTTAGCGGAACGGGTATTAATCTTCAGGTTCATGAAGGTCATTACAATGAGGTAATGGATGAACGTGGAAAAATAATATGCTATTGTTTCCAGATTTCTGATGTTACAAGCCAGACTAAAGCATACAA
Source organism: uncultured Lachnospiraceae bacterium (assembly GCA_945787485.1). Classification (GTDB taxonomy): domain Bacteria; phylum Bacillota; class Clostridia; order Lachnospirales; family Lachnospiraceae; genus Coprococcus_C. Next base: position 1,924 of record CALZHV010000049.1, on the reverse strand, counting down.
TGCAGAGCATTACAAAGCAACTCATGATATGCTTACAGGATTGTATAACAGGGAACATTTTTTTGAACAGGTTACGGAGGCCGTTCAAAATAAAGATATAAAATACAGTATGATATTGATAAATATCAAGGACTTTAAATTTATAAATGATATATATGGTGATAATGTCGGGGATAAGGTTCTTATTTCTGTAGGAAATGAATTGAAAAACAATGCCGACGAAGGGACATTGTATGCAAGAATGACCGGAGACAAATTTGTAATGTGTTCTCCGACGGACAGGGTCAACTTAAGGATGCTTGAAAAGGCGTGCGATAAGGCGGAAAAATGTATTGATGGTACATTTAAGCTTAAAATGCAGGTTGGAATATATGAAATTGATGACCCTGAGATAGCACCTGATGTTATGTGCGGAAGAGCTGCGATTGCAATGAGCCAAGGCAAGGATGAAAGAGTTGCCATTTCGTATTATGACAAAAAAATCATGATGAAAAAGCTTAAGGACAAGCAATTCATAGCTGAATTTGAGTCGGCTTTGGAAAAGGGTGATTTTATCGTAGATATACAGCCTATAGTTGACCTGGATGGAAAGATTGTCGGAGGAGAGGCGCTTGCGAGATGGAATCATCCGACATACGGTACAATAATGCCGCAGGATTTTCTTGATTTATTTGAACAGACACGACTTATCTGTCAAATGGATGAGTATGTGTGGAATCAGACGGCGCAGATTATTAATAAGCTTAACCAAAAAGGGTTTGATGGATTTATTTCGGTTAATGTTTCTTCAAAGGATTATTTTTATCGAGATATGTGTGAGACGCTGACCGAAATCGTACAAAAAAACAATATAAAACCGGAGCAGCTTCGACTCGAGATAACTGAGGAATCATTTGAAACGAATGCATATATCATTTTTGATGTGATTGAAAAGCTTAAGGAGAAAGGCTTTGTCATACTGTTAGATGATTTTGGTTCGGGTTATTCATCATTGAACATGCTTAAGGATATAGCTGTTGACGGAATCAAGCTTGACATTACGCATATGCTTAAGGCAGATGATGTAAGTCGTGTTGATGCTATAATGGAAATGATTTTTGAACTCACGGAATCTCTAAATATTTATGTAATTGCTGAAACAGTGGAAAAGAAAGAGCAATACCAGTACTTAAAGCGGTTTGGATGCAAATATTATCAGGGATATTTTGTTCACAAACCGGTTTCAAAGGAAGAATTTTATAAGCTTACTTAATTGAATTATATTGTATATGTGATAAAAATATCAGGTCACTTAAAGGAGGCTTACCTGCAACCCCGGAATGTTGGGAGATGAAGGTTCATCCTGTCTGAGTGACCTGATTTTTTTAGGCATTTTTTTCTGCGTATTCTTCAATTATATCAACTATCAATGAGATAGAGTCAGTGGATGAACTCTTATTCATTGCATCAATATATTTATTCCTGTTTTCGTAAGTGTCATTTATTGCATTAAGAAGTGATTCGCTTGTAAGGTCTTCTTCCCTTAAAAGCTTTGCATATCCGCTCTTATCAAATGATTCGGCATTTAAGATCTGGTCGCCTCTGCTTGCTTCAAGAGAAAGTGGAATCAGAACGCTTGGCTTTCGCAATGCGAGAAGCTCACAAATGGCATTGGCACCCGCACGGGAAACGACAATGTCACTTAATGCAAGGAGACTTGCGAGCTCCTGTTTAATGTATTCAAATTGAACATAACGGTTTGTGTTTGGATAATTTTTGTTGGTTTTATCCTTTCCGCAAAGATGAATAACGTTGAAGTGATCTGTTATATCGTCAAGACATGACCAGATAGCTTCATTTACTTTAACGCTGCCTGAGCTTCCGCCAATGATAAGAAGGGTAGGTCTTACTTCAGTAAAACCACAGAAGGTCATGGCTTCTGTGC